>DASRRN010000561.1:0-5139 GCA_035695685.1 Acidobacteriaceae bacterium
ACAGGCTGCGGAAAAACCGAATTCTTTGAAGGGGACGGCCTTCAGGCCGTCCGTAAGTGATTGAAAATCTGTTCGGCTTTAGCCGCTGAGGGGACGGGTTTCGCTCCCTGTTCGACCTTTTTCCGCAGCCTGTTCAGCCCCTGAGGTACGTTTTCTTCCGATGGTTCATAGCAGCTCAGTTCAGAGGCTGCAGAAAAAGCGGCGCTCTTGCGTGTAGAAATGAATTAAGAGGAAATGAAAAAGACGGATACGCTTGCGAATTTCACGTGACTGTAACCGGGTTTTGTTGGAAGAAGTAGTCTTAATTCGAGAATACATTGTCCATGACAGACTGGTTCGCGCGCCCCGTCCTACACGTCAAGAACGTCGAGGCCTCGCTCCGCTTCTACGTTAACCGGCTCGGCTTCACAAGCCCCTGGCGCTACGACGAGGACGGCAGAGCGTATGTCGCACAGGTCGACCGGCAGGGCTGCGCGCTTATCCTGGCCGAGTCGTGGCCGGAGAAGATTGGCAAAGGGCTGATGTTCATTTCCCTGAACGTCGAGCCGGCGACGCGCGAGGCCGCGGTCGTCGCGCTGGACGCGCTGCGCGCGGAACTCGAGGCCAAGGGCGTTCCGGTCAAGGAGGGTTCATGGGGCTATCGGCTTCTGGTGGTCGATGATCCCGACGGCAATCAGCTCTTCTTCAACTATCCGAGCGAGACTGCCGTCCGGCAAGATTGCTAGAGATGAAGCATGATCGTCCAGTCCCTCTGCCAGGCTCGACAACGGCGGTGGAGTGACTGCTGCAATTCCGTGAGTTGTTTGAACGCTTGGCGAAATATCGCTGAAGCACTCAGAGCGCCGCGATGCAGGAAGCGAAAAACAGCCCGCCCGCGCCGGAGTTTAACCAGGCGGTGTTATATCGGTGCTTCCGAAAATCGTCTGTCCGCCGTTAAGCAACTGCCCTGCGGCGATCTTCCGGCTCGCTTGTTGCTGTTTCGCCGATCCGGTCGAGATTGACCCCCGTAGTTTCGATGCGGTACATCCGGGTCACCACTGCCCCAAGCAATGAAGCGACAATCAGGCCGTAAAGCAGCAGTCGGGTGCCGATGGAGACCAGCAGGATAGGAAATAAGAATGCGGTTGCAACCGCGCCGATCTTGGCAAAGGCGGCCGCAAAGCCCGCGCCCTTACCGCGGATTGCCGTCGGGAATACCTCACCAGCCAGCAGGTAGGTCTGCGCATTCGGGCCCAGATTGGTCATGAAGTTGAACAACATGAAGCCGGCGAAGATCAGTGTGGTCTTAAGTCCACCGCTGACATCAACCGAAAGCGATGCCAGCAGCAAGCCAACTGCGCAGCCGACGAAGCCGATGATTTGCAGCCGGATCCGCCCCAGCTTGTCAGCCAGCAAAACGGCAAAGACGATGCCGACGATCAGCAGCATGGTGATCAACGCCGCTCCCCTGGCGGCCAGGACATCGTTCGCGATGAGATCCTTCAGGCTCCGGACATGGTCAGCCTCCTTGCCCAGCGCTGCGGCTAGGATGGTCGGTATGAAGATGCCGATGCCATAGGTGCTGAGATCCTGCAGGAACCATGGCACCGAAGCGAGGATGGTCGCCCGGCGGTAGCGCTTTTTGAACAAATCCATGAAGGAACCGCCCTCATGGGACTCACCGGTGGCGGCTTGCTGCGACAGGACGATATTCGATGGGTATTGCGGGGTTCGCTTCAGCAGCCGGCCCGCCGCGACCGTGGCCCGGTCGACGGAGCCGCGAGAGTGGAGCCAGTTCGCGCTCTCCGTGACGTAGAAACGGCCGATGGTGACCAGAAGAGCGGGAAAGACCGCAGTTGCATACATCCAGCGCCAGGCATTGAGATTAGGCATAATAACCAGCACCGCATACCCGACCGCAGTGCCTGCCAAGGCGCCCACTGCCTGGAAGGCGAACGCGCCCAGCACCAATTTGCCCCGGCTGGTGCTGGGGATGTTCTCGGAAATGATCATGTGCGCCGTCGGATAGTCACAACCTAGAGCCAGCCCGAGCCCGAACAGGCAAATCACCAGGGACACGAAATTTGTGCAGAACACGGCAGCGCCAAGGAACGCGGTGAAGATAATCATCTCCACAATGAACATGGACTTGCGGCCGAACCGATCCGACAAGCTGCCCAGGCCGACCGCGCCGATCAGGATTCCGCACAAGCTCGCGGCGCTGATGAAGCCGTTCTGGGCGGGAGTGATATTGAATTGGCGAGCGATCAGCGGCAATGCGACGCCGGTCATGAAAACCACAAACCCCTCGAAGAACTTGCCGGCGGCGGCCAACATCCATATGCGCCACTGCATCGAGGTCATGGGGTTGGAGCGCAGCCGGGTACCGTCCGGCCACATAGGCAGTTCGTCTATATAGTCCTGCACTGTACGGGCCGCGCCCGGCGCGGGTTGGGCAATATTCGACATGGTGATCTCCCTTTATCGATGGCGCATCCGATCCCGGCGCCTATCGGATTTTGGCAATCTGTATTTCACTCAGAGCACGGATGGCTGCGGGCAAGGCAATGAAATGCACCGGTTCAAGGTAGCTCCGCGCATTGCCGCTCTGCGGTCCAATGCACCAGAGGAGAAAGTTGCTGATAGCCTCCGCCATCTGTGGGTTCGGCTGTTTGGCCGAGACAACGGCGTATTCGTAGTTGATAAGCGGATACGAATCCGGCCCCGGGGCGAACACCAGGGTAAGACGTTCATCGGGCGGCGTGCGGGGTGTGAGCGCGGCAGCGGCAGAGGTAACCGTGGCCGGGGTCGGAAGCAGGAACTTCCCATCCTGGTTTTCCAGCATCGCTGTTTGCAGCCCGGCCTTGTCCGCATCGGCCTGGAAGCTCGCACCAAGATAGCCCACGGAGTACGGCGTCTTGGCAAGTGTCTGCACCATGCCCTGGTTGCCGGATGCCGTCAGACTACCCGCTACCGACGGCCAGCGCACCGTCGTGCCGTAGCCGATCTTACCTTCCCAATCGAAATCCTTGGAGGTCAGGTGTTGTTGATCGGGGGTCGAGAAAGTCAGGAATTGGGTGAAGACGAAGGTATCTCCCGAGCCGTCACCACGGCGAATGGGCACGATCGCGTGATGTGGCAGGGGGACGCCCTGATTGATTGCCGCGATTCGCGGCGAATCCCAGTCGCGAATCGTGCCGGCATAAATGAGGGCCAGCACCGGGCCGCTCAGTTTCAGTGTGGCGCCTCGTAGCTCCGGCAGGTTGGCTACCACCGTCTGCGCCGAGATAGCAAGCGGAATGTTGAGGATGTGCGGGTGCGCCATTGCCTCGTTGTCAGACATGTAGGCGTCCGACGTGCCGATCTGCACCTGATTTGCGATGGCCTGATCGATGCCGGCCTCCGAGCCAGTAGCTCCAAGCGTCATGTTCAGATCCGGATCGACTTTTGCGTATCCGGTAACCCAGGCTTTGAACAGCGGGAGGATGAGGGTAGAACCTGTTTCGGAGACAGTCAGCGAAGCCGAATGCGCCGCGAACGTCAATAGCGCCATCCCGGCGGTCAATGCCGCGGCGCGTCCCGTTGCGCGAACCACGCTGGTACGGCGAGCATTCATAAGGCACTCCTTCGTGCCGGGCGCCGACCGCCGCCGGCCACTGGATCGCTAAGCAAAAGCCGACACCACGGTAGCAAACGTATTGTTAAAGAATGATGATATTTTCACCCGGAAGTGGCTATCCATCCGTTCTTACTTTCAATCTCGAACGCATCCGTGAAGATGTTCGTCGTGACGGTGTACATCAGAAATTTACTTGACTTCCCCTTGAGGCGGTTTCACTGTCGGTTCTAACGGACGTTGGCGTGCTGCGTTGTTTGGGCCTTTCCTCAAAGCACGGAGGGTCTTTGCCCGTAGCTGGCGCAACGACACTACCCATGAGGAAAATGATGGTTACAAAAACGCTACCAGCCGCCCCTCAAACGCAAGCACCTTTACAAGCCAGATTGCAACCGGGGGCGGTCCGGCCACACTCGATCTCAAAGAACTCCCAGGCCCACCCCGGTGTTAGCCCGCTCGACGCCATAGCGAGCCGGAATACAAGTTTTCAGCCCCTTCCCCGCCCACTTGGTTTACCGCCCTATCACTACTCACTCACGGATAGTTTTCCTGGCATCGCGCAAAACCTGGGCACTGCGAAGAAAATGGTTTTTCACGTACTGGGTGATTCAGGTGGGGTTGTGGATGGGGAGTTTCAGAGCAATGTTGTCGCCCAGATGATTGCGCAGCTTTCACCCGGAGACCCGGCCTCGCCGCAATTCTGTTACCACGTGGGTGACGTTGTTTACTTCACGGGCAGTCATGACGACTACTACGCACAGTTTTACGAGCCGTATTCTCATTACCCGATCCCCCTTCTTTCCATTCCAGGTAATCACGACGGCGAGGTCGACGACCCGACCAAGCAGACCTCACTGGACGGGTGGGTCGATTACTTTATGCAGGCTCATCCCGATGTGGATCCGATATCGAAAGACGCCCCGCGGGTGGGCTTGAATCTGCCCAATCCTTATTGGACCCTGGTGACGCCGTTCGCGACATTTATTGGAATGTATACCAACGTGCCCGAAGGCGGGTCTATCGATTCCACTCAGCAGCAGTGGATTACCAATGAATTCGCCACCGCACCGAAGGACAGGCCGCTTATCTTAGCCATGCATCATCCGATATATTCCTTCGACGTTTTTCATAGCGGAAGCTCAAAGATGGCAGATGTGTTGGAGAACGCGGTGCGGGACACGGGCCGCGTGCCCAATCTGGTTCTGGCAGGCCACGTTCATGATTATCAGCGCATAGAGCAAACCATTGCACCCGCCGGCCCAACGCCCTTCATCGTAACGGGGAATGGTGGATACCATAATTTGCACGCGTTGCATTCGAAGGCCGGCGATGTCGCTCCCGATACAGGTGCAGTGTTGCGCTATGGAAACGATACGACCTGGGGATTCATGACGCTGGTGATCGATTCCAAGACTATCAGCGGATCGACGACGCAAATCGATAAGAACGGCAAGGTCTCGCGGGGCGACAGTTTCTCTTACCCGGTTGCGCCGGTCACCATGGCGAATAAAAAGAACGTCCCGACTTTGTGAAGCGTTGACAAT
>DASRRN010000562.1:0-8724 GCA_035695685.1 Acidobacteriaceae bacterium
ACATCAACAATTACCTCTCAGGGCGTGAGCCCGCAGAATCGGCCGCTGACTTATTCGTACAGCGCGTCCGCCGGCCAGATCAGCGGCAGTGGCAATACCGCTACGCTGAGCACCACAGGAGCACCTGCTGGCACTATCACCGTCACTTGCACCGTGCAGGACGACAAGGGTCAAACGGCGACATCGACCACGAACGTGAGCGTCGAAGCGCCGCCGCCACCGCCGGCCCCGAAGACCAAGACGCTTTGCTCGATCAACTTCGATCGGGATAAGAGGCGCCCGGCTCGGGTCGACAACGAGGCTAAGGCTTGCCTCGATGACGTCGCCCTCAACCTGCAACAACAAACCGATGCCAGCGCCGTGCTGGTTGGCGAGGCGGCTTCCACTGAGAAGAAGGCCGACACGCTGGCTGCACAACGCGCTGTCAACACGAAGGACTATCTGGTGAAGGAGAAGGGCATTGATCCTTCCCGGATCTCGGTACGCACCGGAACCCAAGGTAACAAGGAAGTGGAGAATTACCTTGTACCTGCCGGCGCAACCTTCGACAACGACGTGCAAGGCACCACAGCAGTGGACGAAAGCACGGTAAAGGTTCAAGCAAGAACCGCACCTGCCCGTGCCCACCGCAGGAGGAAGGCAGCTCCTCCGGCGCAGTAAGCCCGGGGTAGCCAAACGGAAAGGGTGGCCAATTAGTAATGGCCACCCTTTCTATTTGTGCTTGACCCTGCCCCTCTCGCGGATGCACGGTTAAATGCGGATAATCTAGTCGAGCTCTTCCGCATCTAAGGCACACAACAGTAGAAACCAATGACTACATTTATCGGGCGTACTCTCTCCTCGGCTTTCCTCCTAGTCGCGCTATTTCCTAATCAACCAACCCTGGCGCAGTCTGCTTCATGGGCTCCCGTGGGACCCGATGGCGGGGACGGGCGAAGCTTTGCCGCCGACCCTACCAATCCAAAGCATCTTTACCTCGGAACTACCAACAGCTGGATCTACCAAAGCGAAGACGGTGGCGCGAGCTGGCAGAGGCTGGCTAAGTTGGCCAAGACCGACGATCTACTGGTGGATAACATCCTGGTGGACGAGTCCGATCCTAAGACCCTGCTGGTTGGCGCCTGGGTAGTGGATCATCCCGACGGTGGGCTCTTCATCAGCCACGACGCCGGTAAGAGTTGGACCGGGGTCGAAGGCATGAAGGGGCAATCGATTCGCGCACTCAGCCAGGCGCCGTCCGATGCCAAGATCTTCATCGCGGGCACCTTGAAGGGTGTCTTCCGCAGCGAAGACAGCGGCGTGCATTGGAACCAGATCACGCCCCCAGGCAGCATGGACCTTCATGAAGTGGAGTCCATTGCCATCGATCCCAAGGATCCGCGGACCATCTATGCGGGCACCTGGCACCTCCCCTGGAAGACAACCGATGGCGGCGCTAACTGGCACAACATCAAGCAGGGGCTGATCGACGACTCTGATGTGTTTTCGATCATCATTGATCCCGTTGTTCCGAGTGTGGTTTATACCAGCGCCTGTTCCGGCATCTACCGCAGCGACAGCGCCGGCGAGCTCTATCACAAAATTCAGGGCATCCCCATGACCGCGCGCAGAACCCGGGTCTTGATGCTGGATCCAACCAATCGAAACACCGTCTACGCGGGCACCACCGAAGGTTTGTATAAGACCCTCGATGGCGGAACTACCTGGAAACGGATGACCGCCCCGGAAGTCATCGTCAACGACGTCTTTGTCGATCCCAAGAATCCGCAGCACGTATTGTTGGCAACTGACAGAAGCGGGGTCCTGGAGAGTGACGACGCAGCGGCAACCTTCAAGGCCTCTAACACCGGCTTTTCGCAGCGCCAGGTTGCGAGTCTGTTGATCGATGCGAAGACCCCGCAAACCATCCTGGCCGGGGTAGTCAACGATAAGACCTATGGCGGCGTGTTTGTCTCCCACGATGATGGCGCCACCTGGACCCAGCAGAGCAACGGGCTTCAGGGACGCGATGTCTTTGACATGTCCCAGTCTCCGGACGGCGTCATCCTGGCCGGAACCAACTCCGGTATCTTCCGTTGGGATGGCGCCAACTGGCAGCCGGACGGGAAGATCGTCAAGCCAAAGACAAAGACTTCCTACGTAGTCCACAAGGGCAAGCGCGCCAAGGTAGAAACAACCGTTATGGTGCCAGGCGGTCAGCTCGACGAGAGGGTGAGTGACGTCGACGCTTCCGGAAGCGTCTGGTATGCCGCAACGGCGAATGGAGTTTACGCGAGCGCCGATCAGGGTGCCACCTGGGTTGGTGGGCCGGTACTCGGTAAGACGGAGTACCGTGCGGTCGCTGCTTCGGGACCTATGGTGGTGGCAGCACAGCGGACCGCGCTCGCCTGGTCCGAGGACGGCGGAAAAAATTGGCAGCCGTTAGCCATGCCGCACAAACTGACCTGGCTGCAATCCATAGCCATAGCTGGAAACGGAAGCATATGGCTGGGCGGCCGGGAAGGTGTCTTCTACAGTGAAGATCGCGGTCAGAACTGGACCGAGCTATCCACCCTTCCCATCTCAAACATCAGCGGGCTGAGCTACGACTCGGGTCTGAAACGTATGGTCGTGACGTCGTGGGATTCCAGTTGGGTGCTGGCCGTGGATCCCGCGGACCGGACCTGGAAGTTTTGGGATCCTGGCTGGAAGGTACGTCATGTGCGCTCGATGAACGGGCGCCTGTTGGCCGCAACCTCCTATAACGGAGTCGTCCTAGAGCCGCAAAAAACCACGTCAAAGATAACCGTTGCCCGGAATCCCTAAAGCCATCAGGTCATGACTCGGCTGCGCAGTTTTCAACCGCGTGACCTGGCGGCGTTGTACCGGTTGGATCATGTCTGCTTTCCAAAGGAAATTGCGTACTCCAAAGCAGAGCTGCAATATTTTCTGACGCATCCCAGATGTTCATGCTGGATCGCCGAGCAGCTCGAGAGCAAGCTGGCCGGCTTTGTCCTTGTCGAGCGCTCCAACCAATACGCGCTCCCCACCGGGCACATCGTGACCCTTGATGTGGACCCTGCCGAGCGTCGCCGCGGCGTTGGCAAGCTGCTCATGCAAACCGTCGAAGAACAGATGAAGCAGGAAGGCGCGGGAGCGATAAGCCTGGAGGTGGCGCAGAATAATGCAGCCGCGCTCCAGTTCTATCGCAACCTCGGCTTTGTAACCACGGGAAAAATCGCGAAATACTACGCCGGAAAAGTAGACGCCGAAGTGATGGAGAAGGCAATTTGAATTTCCGCTTCCCGGCATAAACAGGAACAAATTCCAGTTTCGGCCTTTGCACATCGCTGTCGAACCCACGGTGAAGACGCTAGAGCTACTGCAGGCGATGTGGCATGATTCTTGAGCACAGTCTCATAGTTAAGATGCTGTTCTGAGAGGTCAGTCACTAATGTCTGCTGAACGCGTGCTTGCTGCTGTGCTGGTTCAACCCGGAAGATATGAACTGCAGGAATACCCGCTTCCGGAACCTGCCCCCGGCTGTGTGCTGGTCAGGATGGAATTGTCGGGCATCTGCGGTACAGACAAGCACACCTACCAGGGGTTCACCACGCAGTACGCGGGAGCCGGCGAAGGAAAGCAAATCCGCTTTCCAATTATTCAGGGCCACGAAAACGTGGGGACCGTTGCCGCCATCGGAGGAGACGGTCGGTACGACGACTTTGAGGGTGTTCCACTGAAGGTGGGCGATCGGGTTGTGGTTGGCGCCAACGTATGCTGTGGTATTTGCTACTATTGCCGGCACAATTTCCCTTACTACTTCTGCCAGAACACGATGGACTACGGCAACAACCTGTGTGCCGCTGACCCGCCGCATCTTTTTGGCGGTTGGTCTCAATACCTATACATCATTCCGGGAAGCTTTCTGGTGAGCGTTCCAGACGGGCTGCCATCTGAAGTGGCCGTTCTCACCGAGATCATGGCGGTGACCGTTGGCCTGGATCGGGCCAAGCAAATGTCGGCGTTTCCCAGCGAGGCTTTTCTTTTTGATGACACCGTCGTGGTTCTCGGCGTCGGGCCGCTAGGCATGTGCTTTCTGATGAAGGCACGCATGTTGGGCGCGGGAACCATCATTGCCGTCGACCTTTCGGATTATCGTTTGCAATTTGCCAGCCGCCTGGGGGCCGACCACGTAATCAACGCGTCCAACACCACGTTGGCGGAGAGATTGGACTATGTACGCGGCTTGACCCATGGCCGAGGTGCTGACCTGGTGATTGGAACCGCGGGTGTACCGCAGGCTGTGCCCGAGGCGCTGGACATGATGAGGTTAGGCGGGCTGCTGGTTGAGGCAGGAAACTTCTCCGACCTGGGTGAAGTAGCGATTAGCCCGCATCGGCATATTTGCGCCAAGAGCGCGCGGATTCTTGGCGTCGGGGGAGAAGAGCCGGCAGCCTACGGGCCGAGCATGCGCCAGATGGCTCGCTACATGCACGCGTACCCGCTGAAAGAGTTCGTCTCTCACCGCTTTCCTCTTCGTGACGTAGAGGCTGCGGTGCACAAAGCGGTCGCTGCGGATTCCATGAAGGTCGCGATCATGCCCTGGGCCTGACTTCTATCTCCAAAGCAATCAAGTACCAGCCGTTGGCCTGGCAGCGTTGGCCTGGCACGGTCTGGCATGGAGCGACGATTTAGGGGAAAAGCTTTCGCCGGGAGAGACGGAGTGCTCGACACAACTTCGGGAGAGAGGTACTTGCAATACCGGGGGGAGCAATCTGAGGGGAGGGCCGATGCTACGGTAGTGAAAAGCCGATTTGCTTCGCGTCCTACGAATGCAGTTCTTCGCTCAACCGTTCTCTAGTGCAGTAAGAGCTTCCAGCACAGAACCGCAACACCGACCAATACTACCTGGAAAGCGATGGCAAACACTATGCCGCGCGCACATCCCAATTTGTCTTCGTAATAAAGCTGCTCCGGATTATCAGTGCAAACATCCGCAACGTTCAGAGAAACTATGGACTCCGCTCTGCGCACAATGCGCAACTCCGGCCTCATCGATTGCCCCGCCAAATTTGGAAATACTTGTATGCCCATGGTTGTTCCCCTTTCAGTTACTGAGTGTAGCGGCAACAAGCGGCGTATTCACATCGCTGATGTACAACTTTGGTCGGGTAATACGCGACGGCTTCCCAGAACGGTACCGTAATGGTTCCGAAATGGTTAGTTTTTTGGGTTCGTTTGGCTCATTCTTCCCCAGCTCAATTACCCAGGTAAGCGAAGTACCCGAGCCGAAGAGTAGACGAAAGAGTGCCCTAAGTTCTGCAACTCTATCTGTGCTGTGTTTGCGTCTGGATTTCAGACGGCGAATGTCTCGACATCAGCCCCGGCTGAGCGTGATCACCGTGATTTCCGGCGGGCAGCGAAAGCGAAACGGCAGATTGACTGCACCAATCCCTCGATTGACGTAGAGCTGCATCCCGTCGCGCAATCTGAAAAGCCCATGCACGTACTTGGTCCCCATGTCCGGGAGAAACAGCGGCGGTAGGAAAGGAAGAAGAATCTGGCCTCCGTGGGTGTGACCCGAAAGTATAAGATCCACTTGGCGGCCGACGGCATGGTCCGCGAAATCGGGTTCGTGCGACAACAGGATGACCGGTTCATGGTCAGGTCTGCTGCCGGCCCTGAGTGCAGCGTCCAAATCCGGCTTCTGCAGTAGAGCATCCTTGAGTCCGGCGAGCCAGATGCGCTGGCCGTTGCGCTCCAGGGGTACCGCACTATCGGCTAGCACGGGGAGGCCGTGCGTGTGCAGCGCATCGGTGACTGCATGCCACCCGACCAGGACGTCGTGGTTGCCCAAAATCGCGAAGCGCAGTGGGCATTCGATGCGGCCAAGAATTTCGGCGCAATGGTAGCTGAGCTTGACCGCAAAATGCCGTGGAAACGGCTTCGAGCTAACGAAATCTCCGGTCAGCACTACCAGTTCGGGCGCCAGCGCGTTCACCTTACGGACGACTGCCTCTAAAAAGGTCGCTTCGGTGTACTCCTCGAAATGAAAATCGCTGATTTGCACGACCTTCATGCCGGCGAACGCATCCGGTAGCCTGGGGAGCTTGATCGTCACGTAGACGATTTCGAGTTCGTGGCGTGCGATTTCACCGGCATAGAAAGCCAGCCCGGCAGCAGAGCCGGCAGCCGCCCAGAGGAAATTTCTGCGGGTCAACACGGTGTCGCTGAGGGGCGTCGTCTTAGCAGGTGTGGCAACCAGGGTGGGTTCCATTAAGGCGCGATCACCCCTCGTTCGCGGCACGCTGTCGACACCGCCACATCTGGAATCAGAGTCACCCTCTAAGTTTAAGCCATTCAACCAAGGGGCCGGGTACCAACAAAAGGGAACAGGGGCCTTTTCTGAGAAGATCCGCCGCTTAGAGCGGTTTAACAATTACTTACTGTGGCCCGACAAAAGGCCGCGAGGAGCGGTTTTCCTTGGGAGAAAACCACGAAAAGGTCCTTTGCTTCGATCCACACCAATTGTTAAACCGCTTAGCCGCCCGTGCTTTGCCTCTCAGGTAGGCTGGGTGGGAAGATTTCCTGTAAAGCAGGATAAACGCGGCGGTATTTGGCATAGCTCTCCTCCATGACGAGTACCGCCTCCGGATTGACCGCCGTCCGCTTGGCAACATGCACTACCGCGTCGCAGGCGGCATCCACAGAAGACCAGACGCCGGCACCCACGCCGGCCAGGAGCGCAGCACCGTACGCAGCGCCTTCTTCCGCCCGCACGGTCTCGACCGTCTGCCCATATACATCGGCCTGAATCTGCCGCCAAAGGGGCGAGCGCGCACCGCCTCCGCCCACGCGAACCGCCTTCACTGGAATGCCAAGCTGCCTGAAGATGGTCAGCGTGTCTTTGAGGCTGAAGGCGACGCCCTCGAGGATCGCCCGGACTACGTGCGCGCGGGTGTGGTCGGCAGCCAAACCCAGTAATGCGGCACGGGCGTCGGGATCCAGGTGGGGCGTCCGCTCTCCCATGAGATACGGAGCCCACAGAACTCCTCCCGCGCCGGGAGGAACCTGCGCTGCCTCTGCACTCAACTGATCGTAAGACTCCGTAAGTATCCCGAAGTTGTCGCGAAACCAACGCAGCGAAAGGCCAGCCGCCTGGGTCACTCCCATCACATGCCAGCGACCGGGAATCGCATGGCAGAAGGTGTGCAGCCGTCCTAAAGGATCGGTCACCGGGGCATCGGAGGCGGCGAAAACAACCCCCGATGTGCCGATGGTCGCGCTCACGTCGCCGGGCCGGACGATGCCCATTCCGGTTGCCCCCGCAGCCTGATCGCCCGCGCCCGCAACCACCGGAGTACCGGCCTTCAGTCCCGTAGCCGCGGCGGCGGCCTCCGTGATCTGGCCTACGACCTCCTGCGATTCATAGAGAGCAGGCAGGCAGTCCGGGCTGAGCCCGACCGCGTCCAGCATGGCATCGGACCAGCGACGATGCGCCACGTCGAGCAGCAGTGTGCCCGAGGCGTCAGCCACGTCAATGGCGCGCACCCCGGTGAGACAAAGGCGAACGTAATCTTTGGGCAGCAGAAAGCTGTGGAATCTCCGCCAGATACCGGGCTCATTGGTGCGCACCCAGAGAAGTTTGGTCAGCGTGAAGTTGGTAAGCGCGGGATTGGAAGTCAGCTCAACCACGCGTCGTTGCCCGATGGTGTCGTTGAGATAGCGGCACTCCGCCGCGGTGCGCTGATCGCACCAGATGAGCGCAGGCCGAAGGACCTCCTGGTTCCGATCCAGAAGTACAGCGCCGTGCATTTGCCCGCTAAGGCCGATGCAAGCAATCTCCGAGGCAGCAATCGAGGAATCTGTGAGCAGCCTACGGACGGCGCCTTGACAGGCCTTCCACCAGTCGTGCGGATTCTGCTCCGCCCACCCGCTTCGCGGGGATGCAAAGGGTTCATGTTCGTGGATAGCGGAAGCGACGACCACGCCTGATTCGTCGATCAAGAGGGCGCGCGTCCCTCCTGTGCCGACATCGATGCCCAGCAGCTTGATGGCTTTCCCCCCGGTCCCGCACCAGTGTAGCGGAGAATACAGGACCTGTTAAACGACATCCCGCGCCGAAGGGCACGGCTTCAAGCCGTGCCACAAAAGCCGGGTTGTTGAGGGCTTTGTTTAGCCCCTGAGGTACGTCTTTTCCCCGAAGAAAAACGGCTTTGGAATTTGCGTCAGGGAACCTGATCTCAATCCAGTCCGGCAGGAACGGCTGAAAATGCGCAACCTTCAGCCGTGCCTGCGGTTTCCATAGACCATCCGCAATCGGTCGCCAAAAGTCGCAACTCAGAACTGGTTCCACAGGAACTGGTTGTAGACATCGTGATGGAACTGAATCTCAGGAACCTTGATCAGGCTACCGAGCAGCCGCGGACAGCGATCCGCCGAGGCCTCCTTGAGATCCGCGTAACGGGCCTTGACGTCCGCGCCGAGAAGCGTCGTGGTCCACTTTGATTTCCGAAAATCGTCGATCGCTGTGTACACGTTGTCCGGCAGGTAGCGCATGGCTTGGCGCAGGTCCTTGATCTTGGAAATATCGCCTTCGACACCGGTCCGGAAGATGGAGTAGAGCGCCATGTAGGGATTGGCGTCCGGACCGACCGACCGCACTTCGACCCGCGAGCTCTTTTCGTTGGCGATGGGCACCCGGACCATGGAACCGCGGTCGATGGGGGACGCCTTGATCTG
>DASRRN010000563.1:0-2959 GCA_035695685.1 Acidobacteriaceae bacterium
TGTGGCGATCGTCTTTGCCTATGAGTGGATGAGCGAAGGAACCGATCTACCCAACCTTTCGTTGCCAGAGAACCAGGATGGGTTGATCGGGCAGGTGGCTGCCGCCAATCCCCGGACCGTTGTGGTGCTTGAAACCGGAACTGCGGTCCTGATGCCATGGCTCGATCAGGTTGGCGGTGTGCTCGAAGCCTGGTATGCGGGCAGCAAGGGCGCGGACGCAGTGGCGAATGTCCTCTTTGGCGACGTGAACCCGAGCGCGAAGCTGCCGATCACCTTTCCCAGGAGCGAAGCCGATTTGCCTCGTCCTGAACTGGTGAAACCCCCGGGCGGAGGAGAAGACGCGGGCGCGAAACTGAAGCCGGAAGATGCCAAGCCGACCTTTAGCGTGCATTACGACGAGGGCCTGAAGGTGGGCTACAAATGGTATGACGCGGAGAACAAGCCGGTGTTGTTCCCCTTCGGCTTCGGTCTTTCCTACACAACCTTCGAATATTCTCGCCTGAAGGTCGCCTCCGGCAGAGAGCCTATGATCACGTTTACCGTGAAAAACTCAGGCGCGCGCGCCGGAGCCGAAGTTGCCGAGGTCTACGTAGCCCTCCCCGCCACTGCGGGCGAACCTCCCAAGCGGCTTGCTGCCTTCAGCAAGGTACAGCTGAGCCCTGGCGAGAGCAGGGAAGTCAGCCTGCCGATCAATCCGCGGGAGCTGTCGATTTACGACGAGAGCACCAACGGATGGAAGCAGCTGCCAGGTAATTACACCTTCATGGTCGGAGGTTCATCGAAAGATCTGCCACTCCACCAGAACGTCAACCTGCCCTAAACTTGCAAGCATTAACCGCTTCTCGTTATCGTTGACTCATCCCGGGGAGGGAAGGGCCAACATGTCCGCATCACGCCGTGAATTCGTAAAATCGCTAGCCGTCATGGGCGCGATGACTCAGTGTCAACCAGCGCACGCGTTTTCCAGCCCGGCCTGTCCCTTTCGACTTTCCGTCATCAACGACGAGCTGACGCCTGATTTCGGCCGCGCCTGCGAAATCGCGTCGAAAGACTTCGGCTTGCACTGGATCGAACTGCGCTCCATGTGGAACAAGAACGTCACCGATTTGGATGCCAGAGAGATCGCCGAATCGCAACGCATTTTGCAGAAATACCAACTTCGCGTAACCGATATTGCCAGCCCGCTCTTCAAAGTTGACTGGCCTGGAGCGCCTCTTTCAAAAGAAAGTCCGCAACGCGACCAATTCCATGCCGGTTTCGACTTCAAGCAACAGGATCAGTTGCTGGAACACTGCATTGAGTTGTCGAAGCAATTCCAAACTGATCGCATCCGGTGCTTTGATTTTTGGCGGTTGGAGAACCCGGCACCCTATCGCGCCGCCATCAACAACAAGCTCCGCGCCGCGGCTGAGACCTGCGCGAAAAGCAACCTGATCCTGCTGCTGGAAAACGAAATGGCCTGCAACACGGCCACGGGAGAAGAATCAGCCGCTGTACTGAAAGCGATCCCCAACAAAAACTTCATGCTTAACTGGGATCCCGGCAATGCAGCAGCCATCGGCAGCACGCCCTATCCTGATGGGTATCGCCTGTTGCCCCATGACCGCATCGGGCATTGTCACGCGAAAGATGTGGTGCGACCCGCGGGCAAAAAGTATGAGTGGGCACCCGTCGGGGCGGGCGTCGTCGACTGGACGGGTCAGTTCCGCGCACTCGCCAAGGATGGCTATCACTATGCTGTGAGCCTGGAAACCCATTGGCGCGGTGCGGGGACACCGGAAGCCTCCACCCGGGTCAGCATGAAAGGGCTAAAGAGCACGTTGAGCAAGGCCGGCTTGACTTGTTGAAATAACTATTGTTCCGCTTTCGCTTGCGTATCACTCACTTCTTTCGCGTAGAACATGTGCGAGATGCGGGGTGGCTCGTTGCTTCGATGGAGACTCCTGACTCGATCCAGGATCTGCCGGTCTGAGGCCGTAAAGCGCTCCCGCTGGCGCAGGTACTCGAGCCATGATTCGGTCACGAAAGTCTCGTTGATGTGTCCAAGGTCCGACGCATCCTGATAGACGCCCCAGCGGATCGCCCCGTTCCGCAAACGCACATCCCTCAGCTGATGGATTGCTTTCGTAAAAGCGGCGTAGTCCCGTGGATCGATAAAGTAGTCGATCGATACCCGCACCGGTCCTTCACTGTCTTCACGCTCCGAGTTCAGTTCGGGCGCCGGCACTGTATAGCGGTGGGGGCTTAGATCGGGCTGCACCCCACGCAAGACATGAAAGCGGAGAGACAACGGCAGGGTGATCGCCAGTCCTGCTGAGGCGCACATGAGTGACTTTGGAGTGGAAAGGTGCTCGGCGATAGAGCCCCAAATTACCCCGCCCAGGGCCATGCCTCCGCCAAAGATCATTTGATAGGCGCCGAGCGCCCGCGCCTGCACCCAGGCGGGAACGGATACCTGCACCGCCAGGTTCAAGGTAGACATGGCGCTGGTCCACGCAAACCCGGCGGCAATCAACATAAGAATAATGATCAGAGGCATTTTTACCAGCGCCAGAACCGCCAGCGTAGCTACGAAGACGCTGCTGGCTGTGGCGATGATGGCGTCCGCGGAGAGCACCCTGCGCACCCGGGGCAGGCTGGTGGCGCCAATCACCGCTCCAAAGCCCATGCTGCCATTCAGGATGCCGTATCCCATCGCGCCCTGGCGCAGATCGTTGCGGGCCACGATGGCCAGCAGAGCCCAGACCGCGCTCACAAAAAGAGTAAACATGAAAGTACGCACAAAGGCGGCCTGCAGCATCGGAGCGTAGCGGAGATAGCGGATGCCTGCGCGCACAGAACCGCGTATACGTTCGGCCGGCAGGGCGCTCTTGAACAGCGGATTGCGCTTCCAGCGATACAAAACCAAAATGACCCCGACAAACGAAAGCGAATTGAGCAGAAATACCGAAGCGGCGCC
>DASRRN010000564.1:0-6456 GCA_035695685.1 Acidobacteriaceae bacterium
AACGAGGCCTTCACTTTGTCGCCTTCACCCAGGAAGCGAACAGCCTGATTCTTCTTGGTCTGATAATCATGCTCATCGACGGTCACGGAAAACTTGACTTCCTTGACCACGATGACCTTCTGCTTCTTGCGTGCCGCGCGATCGCTCTTGTCCTTCTCGTAGAGGAATTTGCCGTAATCCTGAATGCGGCAGACCGGTGGTTGCGCGGTGGGCGAAACTTCCACCAGGTCCAAGCCACGCTCGCGGGCTATTTTGAGAGCTTCGAAGGGAGGCAGAATTCCGAGCTGTTCACCGTTTTCGTCAATGACGCGGATTTCACGCGCGCGAATTCTGTCGTTAATGCGGATAAAAGACTTGGCCGAACGCTTATCGATGGTTTCCTCCGGGAACGAGAGACGCAAGGCCCCTCAAATAAAGCATAGCATTTCACGACACCGACCGGAAGAACTCTCTCAACCTTCGGTCACGCCGCCACGCAACCGGTCAAACCGCCGTGCTCGAACCCGCTGATCAGCAAGCGAACACTTTGGTTGGCGGGCAAATGGGCGTCAAGCCGCACCTCAAGAAAATTGTCGGTGAGCGCTTTGGTCATGGCGCCTGGCGGAGAGTGCAAAGTAACCGCAGGCAATTCGCGGCCCAGGAAACTTTGACGGAAAACGAGATTCCTGGCGGAAATGAGTTGTCGCAGGCGTTCACTGCGCTCCGTCGCGACCCGCGGCGAGACCGGATATTGTTGCGCCAGCTGCCACGCCCGGGTTCCGGGACGGGCAGAAAAAGGAAACAGGTGCAGGTACGTGAAAGGCTGGGCGGCGATAAACGCGAAGCTCTCCTCAAACAAGGCTTCGCTCTCTCCCGGAAAGCCCACCATAACGTCCGCTCCGATCGCGGCGTCCGGGATATTCTCGCGAATCAGGCGTAGTTTCTCCGCATAGTGCCAGGGGCGATAGCGGCGATGCATGGCGCGCAGAATGGCATCGGAACCCGATTGCAGCGGCAGATGAGCGTGGCGCGCGAGGCGGCTACCGGATTGGCCGCGGAACAACGCCAGCAACTGCGGCGTCCAGTCCATCGGCTCGATGGAGCTGAGACGCAGCCGCGGCAGGGTGGTTCGGTACAGGATTTCCGTGACCAGTTCTTCCAATGTGCGCTCCGGCTTGAGATCCCTGCCCCAACGCCCGAGATTGATGCCGGAGAGGACCAACTCAGTGCCGCCGGCGTCCGCGAAAGCCCGCACGTTGTCCAGGCAAGCCTGCAGCAACAAGGAACGGCTGTGGCCTCGAGTCGTCGGAATGATGCAGAAGGAGCAGCGGTTCCCACAGCCGTCCTGCACTTTGAGATTGGGCCGCGTCTGCACCCCACCGTCCGGCCACCAACCACCTTGAGGCATGGACAGCTCGGAATGAGCAAATGCGTCATCCACATGGGGGGCTAGCGTCGCCAGCGGAACAAAGCCTGCAGCCTGCTGAGCTATCTCTGGTACCAGAGCCTTATGGCTATTGCCGATCACGGCATGAACACCGGGGAGCGCGGCGAGCTCCTGCGGCGCCCGCTGGGCATAACATCCGGTGACCAGGATGCGCGCGGCGGGATTTTCCCGATGCACTCTGCGCAGGAAGGCGCGGGCGGTGCGATCTGCTTGAGCGGTTACGCTGCAGGTGTTGGCGACGACCACATCGGCCCGGCCGGCGCTTGAAGCCGGGGTCAGGCCGCGATGGCGCAACTGGGCGCTGATGATTTCGCCGTCCGCCCGGCTGGCTCGACATCCGAAGTTCTCAACGTGGTATTCTGCCACGTTGCCAGTCTAATCAATGAACAGATGCCGCTCAAAGGAATGCTGTTTTCAGGTAGGATCCGATCAGGCGGCAAGTTCTCCCAGTAGAACTATAGCTAGTGCAGTCTGGAGTTTTTCCCCATGAAACGTCGCATTCTTTTGGTAGATGACGAACTCGCAATTTTGTTGACCCTCAAAGCTGTGTTGGAAATGAATGACTTCGAGGTGGAAACCGCCTCTTCAGCACGAGAAGCCCGCTCCAAGCTGAGGGCCAGCACCTTCCACATGGTGATTACCGACATGCGGATGGAGAACGAGTCGGCCGGGCTCGAGGTAGTTCGGGCCGCGAAGCAAGTTTCTTATCAACCGGCGGTGGCCATGCTGACGGCGTTCCCGGTTCCAGGCTCCGAGTGGCGAGACGAGGGCATGGACGAGATGCTGGTCAAGCCCATGAACATCATGAATCTCTTGCGCCAAATCGAGGCGTTACTTGTCACCCATGAAGACAAGAAGCAGAAGGCGCTGGCGCAGAAAATGAGCGCGTCCGCAAGCACGCCAGCGAAAGTGACCGGACGAACCGCATCGCGGAAGCCCGCTGCTGCAAACTAGACACGCCACTCAGCTCTCCAGCAAACGCAGGTTCACTGGAGAGCTCCTACCTTGGGCGCATACCTTCAATTCAGGAAAGCTGCGCTGGATTCAGGAAGCTGCGCTGGCTACCACTGTGGATGGAACCGGGGGTCGCCGCTGCTGGAAGCATGATCTGCAGAGCACCGGACGACCTTGTGTGGGCTTAAAGGGAACGGTGGTTTCGGTGGCGCACTCCGAACAAACTGTCCGGGTTTCTGTGCGCACGCCGTTGCCGGTTCCGGCCACACGCTTGATCTTGCACTGTTTGCAACGCTTTGGATCGTTCTTGAACTGCTTATCGTGGAAGAACAGTTGTTCGCCGGCGGTAAAGACAAAGTCGTTACCACAATCAGAACACTTCAGTATCTTGTCGATGAAGTCCATTACGCGTCCCCCCGAGCATGCCTTGGAAATTATCAGTGTTTCGTCGACCAAGGGCGGGATTGGCATCGTCTCACCAACCAGCTACTTGGTCTGCAATTCGACATCGTCCTCGCATTCGCCGAACCCGGGAAATGAGAGGGGAAATGTTGCCAAACCTCGTTTCACAAATTCTTGAAGAGTGCGGGGTTGCCGGCCTATCGCACATTGCACAACATGGTAGGCCGGCAGTGCAGGTTTAGTCCTGCTCTTTTCTTGCTTTCTTACGATTCCGCTTGCGCGCCAGTGCTTCTTTTACTCGACGGCGCTCGCCAGGTTTCAGGTAAAAGGAGTGACGCTTCACTTCCTTAATAATGTCTTCCTGCTGGACCTTGCGCTTAAACCGGCGCAATGCATTTTCAAGCGGCTCGCCTTCCTGCACGCGAACCTCTGCCAAATGAACCACACCTCCAAACATCCCAATTGGGTTCTATAAGATTACGTTACCTTTGAGGTGTGGAGTCAAGCTTAATCATCGTCCTCCTCAAGGAATTTCCTCATGGTCCGCTCTTATCTTGGTCATAGCCCGATCATTCCTGGCACCTGCTACGTCGATGTTTCTGCACAAATTGTGGGGCAAGTGGAGTTGGGCGAACACTCCAGCGTCTGGATGAACGCAGTTTTGCGCGGCGATGTGCACTCCATTCGCCTGGGCGCGAACAGCAACGTCCAGGATTGCGCCGTGTTGCACGGTATGCGCTACAAACACCCGGTCGAAGTGGGCGATTGGGTGACGATCGGGCACAATGCTACGGTTCACGGGTGCGTGATTGAAGATGCCTGCCTCATTGGCATGGGCGCGACCATCCTCAACAACGCGAGGATCGGCGAGGGCTCCATTATTGCGGCTGGAGCGGTTGTCCCGGAGAACACGGTGGCGCCGGCAAACACGCTTTGGGCGGGTGTACCGGCCAAAGAGCGGCGCCGGTTGGATGCTAAAGATCGCGAGGCGATCCTCCAATACGCGCGGAATTACGTGGATTACACCGTGATTTATTTGAAGGAACGGGAAAACTGGTAGTTGCTACAACGAGATAAAGAACACACAAGGGCCTAAAGGCCAGATGATTTTGCTGGTCTTATGTACGGGCTCAAGCCCCACACCTTCAGAGGATTGGGTTTTTCCGCAGCCTGTAAAAGCCCCCATGATAAGTACATAGCGCTTGCGCCGGGGGTAATTCCCCCGGCCTAACCAAAAGCCGAGTTTTCCGCAGCCGTGAAGCCTGTACTCTTCAAAGACAGGGGTTCCGCAGCCTGTGAAGCGCGTAGCCTTCGTTCTGAGTTTTTTAGTAGCGTGTAATGTCGCGATGGGGTAGTTGCCGTGTACACACCAGAACTGAGCACACTTTGGGAACAGGGAGTTCGACAGGCGATGGATTTCTATCTGATACGGCATCTCACCAAGTTCCTTTATTCGGACCAGGTAAGCGAAAGCCTGATGGAGGCGCGGATGCACCCGCGCAGCGATAATAATCAACGCTGCCTCTCCTTTTCCTTGTCCGTTAGTCCACGTTGCCGGGTTTTCTCCTATCGCGATCACATGGGCAACAACGTCCATCACTTCGATATTCCTGGGGAACACTCGCAATTGGTGATGGTCGCTGAGGCACTGGTAGAACAACAGCCGCTGCCCGAGATTCCGCAAACGCTGCGGCCCGGCGCGTGGAACGAACTGGACTCCCTGGTTGCCCTGGGGGATTTCTCTGAAATGCTGCTGCCGAGCGAGTTCGCCAAACCCTCACCTGCGCTGCTCGACCTGGCGAAACTGTTGGATGTCCGGCGCCGCGACGACCCTCTGGTGCTATTGCGACAATTGAACGCCTCGCTTTATCACTGGTTTGACTATGTACCACGCAGCACGCACGTAAACTCTTCCATCGACGAGGCACTCGAGTCCAGGAAGGGTGTCTGCCAGGACTTTGCCCACACCATGATTGCGCTGGTACGGCATGTGGGCATACCCTGCCGATATGTGAGTGGCTATCTGTACCATGGCGAGGAGAACGCGGATCGGTCCAGGGCTGACGCTACGCATGCCTGGATCGAGGCTTTCTTACCCCAGGTGGGGTGGGTGGGTTTTGACCCAACCAACAACCTGCTGGCGCACAACAGGTACATCCGTACGGCGTTGGGGAGGGACTACGCAGATGTACCGCCAACCCGCGGGACCTATCGGGGCAGCAAGAAGAGCGAGCTTTACGTCGCGGTCAAGGTGTCGAAATACGTGGATATGCCGCCGCTGGATCGCGATATGCCGGTTCCGGAAGATTGGTCTATTTTGGTGGAACGGGCTCAGGAACCTCCGTCGCCACCGGTGCAGCTGTTGCAACTTCAGCGGATGCAACAGCAACAACAATAGAGTCAGTCATTTCCTTGAGGCCCTGACCAAACGTAACCTCGGTGTTTTTTTCCCTCTTTCGCGGAGGGACAGGATCGCGTAGCTTATCAGAGGTGATTTTATGGAACAACACCACGGTTACTTTTGCCGGGCATACATTGGGCAGGACGTCCAGGCTAACGTGATTGCCCGCACCCTGAGAGAAGCCGAGCAGGAAATAACCCGCATGATTCGTGGCGGGGCCATGGCTGCGCACGCGGTGCAGCACGGATGGCCGGATCACGAGCCGGTGCTGGTCGCCAGTGCTTACGGCGGCACCGCGGATGGAGAGATGTGGCGCTACCTGCGCCAGAGAGAGGGACCGGAGTTTGACCGCTGGCAGGTCGCTTATGGTTCCAAAACCAAGATTCTGGACGAGCGCTGGGTGGTGATCGAGCTCTCAGCGAGTGGGATCAAAGAGTACAGTGCCTTCGGCAAGGCGGTGCGGGCAATATGGGGAAGCGCAACGACGACCTCTGAATCCGCTGAAGGAAAGGCAAGAGAGGGTGCCCCCAAGGTGCCCAATAGGATTCACCTGGAACGGACTCCTACCTCGAAAGCGGGCTAGGAGCATTGGCGAGCGACGGCTACTGAATTCGGTGAAATGTCCTGCTCCAACGGGTGTCATCGAAGAAGTGAATAAGCTCGTGAATTGTAGCCCCAGCTTGCTCCGGCAGTGGGACCTCCTCGTTTCCCGACTCCGGGATGACAATGGACCAATAAACAATGAGGGGGCGGCCAAGGACATTCTGCCGCGGTACGAAACCCCAGAAGCGGCTGTCCATACTATTGGTCCGGTTGTCGCCCATCACAAAATAGTTTCCCGGGGGTACGACTATTTCCCCATCACGCACGTGGTCGCGTAGCCAGACCGACCACTCGGGTGTGACGTTCGGCTCGGCAGAAGGATCGACGGATGGGAAATCGTTCACGAAGGGATCGTAGTTTGCCGGCGTCGGTTTAGCTGCCTGGGGCTCGTTCTGGGCGAGACCGTTGAGATAAACGATGCCGTTGCGCAAACGGATGTGGTCGCCGGGAGTTCCAATCACCCGCTTCACAAGAAAGCTGTGCTTGCCATTGGCTTCCAGGGTTGGTTTGTAAAAGACGACAACATCGCCGCGATGCACCTCGCGATAGTGCATGAAGCCCGCCCACTTCGCGGGAGGCGCCAGCGTCTCCCGTTCCACCACGACGTGATCGCCGACAAGCAGAGTGCTGGCCATCGAGGATGAGGGTATGACAAAGTTTTGAAAGACAA
>DASRRN010000565.1:0-3264 GCA_035695685.1 Acidobacteriaceae bacterium
CCCTGGCTCCACGCGGAGTCGTGAAAGATGGAGTAACCGGCTCGCAGCACAGTCTTATCGCTGCCCAACACCTTCCAGGTGCCGCCGATCCGCGGTTCGAGGCCGGTCCAATCCATCTTGATGCCCCCCGCCCCATTCACACCATTTTGGTTGGAAACCAGAAGCTGCCCAGTCGTGGGAATGTAGTCAGCCTGGCGTCCGTGTTCCTCTGTGATGGGCGTCGTCATGTCATACGCGAAGCCGATGTTGAGCACGATGCTGGGGGTGACCCGCCAGTTATCTTCCACGTAAGGACGGTAGACCTTCCAGCGGCGCCCGCCGACGGGGCCCTCATACGTCTGGTCGTGAATGGCCAGACCCGTGATCCCGAGCATGAAATCGGCCTCTGAATTGCCTGCCATGTTGAGGGCGCTGTTGCCGGTAAAGTTTCCGCCGAGGCCGACGATCCAGAAGCCATCCTGGAAAGCCTCAGTGCCAATGTTCATTTGATTAGCGCGATAGTCGATCCCGAACCGGAAGTCGTGCTTATTGTGGATGTAATCGAGCGAGTCGCGGAAGGAGAAGATGTTGGTTCCGCCCTGGAACGGAGAGTAGCCGCGATCGCCAAGGGACCAATAGCCGCCCTGAAACTCCGTCGAAACCAGGCCGCAGCTGTAAAAGTTAGTACAGGTAGTGCTGCCGGCTGCACATCCCAGGTTGGCGTTGGGAATGCCGCCGCCAATCGTGGAGGAAATGCAGGTCCCCGTGCCTTGCGAGGCGATGTAGTCAAAGATGCGGTTGTAACCGAAGGTGGCCTGGTTGACCATATTGGCATTGAACACATGGGTTTCGCCCAGACCGATATTGCGCGCGTGGTTTCTGATGCGCTGGTTGCTGCCGAAAGCGTTCGCTTCGGCAAATCCTGGTGAGCCGCCGGGCACAAAGGAGTACGCCTGGTCGTAGCTGAAACGGCCAAAGGCGTTATCTTTTTCGGTAAACGTCTGGTCCAGCCGGATATCGAACCTGGTGTCGTCCAACTCGCGCACGGGCTGACTGACGTAGTTAATACCCGGACCGGACTCGCTAGCGTTGGGGTTGGGGTATAGGTTAATCATGGCCTGCCCAATGGGATTGATCAGGCTGCCTGGAAGCTTGTTACAGGCAGTGCCAGGGGCCTGGCTTCCATCGGGGTTGGCAGGGAGAGCATTCCCGGCGCCATCGCAGTGGAAATAAATATTGGGAAAAAGCAGCGGGTTCGTGTTCGCCCCAACCATGTTCGGGTTCACGATAAGGGGAGCAGGATTGCCAAAAGGGTCGTTGGTGAAATCGCCCGCACGCATAGCAAGCGAAGGCACCAGGCCGGTGAAGGGAATATCCTGGAGCTGAAATTTTTGTTCGCCATCGATGAAGAAAAAGGTCTTGTTCTTTTTGATGGGCCCGCCGACGGAGCCGCCAAAGTCGTTCAGGTTGAACTTTTGCGCCGCGGTGGCGAAGTAGCTTCGCGCATCGAGAGAGGTGTTGCGCAGAAATTCGTAGAGGGTCCCGTGAAAGTCGTTGGACCCGGATTTTGTGGTGACGATTACGGTTGGCCCGGCCCGGGTACCGTATTCGGCGGAGTAGCTGTAGGTCAAAACCTTGAATTCCTGAATGTCATCGATGGAGGAGAAAATCGAGATACAGCCTGCCGTCAGCTCGTTATTGTCGACGCCATCCAGCAGCCAGTCGCTGCTGTTGGGGCGGGAGCCACCGACCGATAGCGAGCAGGGTCCGCGTGCGGCCACCTCACTGCTGGCCGCAGATGTGAAAAAGCTGTTGGGGTTGGTCTCCGCCGTAGCGCCGGCCGTCAAGGTGGCTAGTTGAACAAAATCTCGGCCGTTCAAGGGGAGCTGGGAGACCTGCTGCGAGGTAATGACCTGGCCGAGAGATGGATTGGCTGACTCGACTGCTACGGCTTCACCGGAAACTGCCACCGTGGTGACTACGGTAGCCGGCACGAGCGCAAAGTCGAGTTCGCGGGCTTCTTCAATCTGGAGACGCAGATCTTTGGATTCAGCGCTTTGAAAGCCCGTCGCATCGACGTGCACGGTGTAGGTCGCGACCGGAAGTAAAGGGAGCAGGTAGTGTCCAGCACTGTCCGTCTTGGTGTCTCGCGTCAGGCCGGTTCCCTGAGAGGTAGCGATGACGGTCGCTCCTGGTATACCTGATCCGGATTTATCGGTGACATTGCCGGAGAAACTCCCAGTGGCCTGGCCACGCATGGCCGGAGAGATTATAAGCCCGAGAACGCATACAACCACGAGAATCAGGATTTTGTGGGATCTTGTATCGGCTAGGCCTCTCACCGATTTCCGACATTCAACCAAAGTGCGTTTCATAGGCAAATCCCTTTCGACAAATCGGATAAGGTGGCCCTTGCATCTGTTGTGCTTCGCTGTGGCTCTAGACTGTAAGAATTGGGGTCGAAAGTCAACGCAAGTTTTGGCTGACTCCCAGATACCGCGGCATTTTCCACAAAGCCGGGGGACCAGAGCAAGGGGCCGGATCCTTCGGAGGGTACGCCAACAACGAGCGCTACGCCAGAAATCAAATGACCGTACGCAATGGCGATCAGCCCAAATCGGCACAAAGTACTTGTCATTTCGAATCGCGCGTGTACCGGAACAGTACGGACGCCGCTCACGTCGACGGAGGAGAACCAGCTAAAGTTAAAGACTGATGACAATACGGCAAATCCCACAATCCCGAATCCTCCTGCTTCTCATTGGGCTGTTGAGCGTTGCCGCTGTTCCGGCCCGCGCGACAGGAGAACCCACGGTGGAAGCCATTTCGGCTTTCAACGCCTATGTCAAAACCGTTGAGTCGAGGCTAGCGCAGCAGCACCAGTCGCGAAATGACTTCCTGTCGCCGCCCTTGACTCCACAAAATGAAAAACTCCTTCAACAGGGAGAGCTGATCATTGAACCAATCACACCACTCACCGGTACGGCTTTGCCCGGAGCATTGCTCCACAACTGGCGCGGCACTGCTTTCGTTGCTGGAGCCAAGGTTGCGGATTTTGAGCGATTGATGAAGGACATCAGCGCCTATCCGCAACACTTTTCTCCGCAAGTGCTTCAGGCAAAACTGCTCAGGCAACAGGGGGACAGCCTGCAAGCATTTATGCGCGTTCGTCAACGGCATGTCATCACAGTAGTGCTGGACACGACCTACGACATCATCTTCGGACGCCTCGATGAGCAGCACGGTTACAGCCTCTCGCGAAGCGTCAGGGTCTCCGAAATTGGA
>DASRRN010000566.1:0-3170 GCA_035695685.1 Acidobacteriaceae bacterium
GTCCGAAAATGCTCAGGCTCTCGCCCTAGCGAACATGGCGATGAATGACAGCCTGGTCGCGGCGTTCCTCAACAAGTATCTCTACAATTTCTGGCGGCCCGAAACAGCCATCCATGAAGGCGATAAAGACGGTAACCCGAAGACCGATGCTGATCCCAGCTTTGTCCCCTTTGTCACGACTCCATGTTTCCCGAGTTATCCCTCCAACCACGGCAGCGCAGCCAATGGCGCAACCGAGGTTCTGAAACGCATATACGGTGAAGGCGGGCATTTCATGACGTTGTCAAATCCCGCCGTGCCCGACATTGTGTTGCAATACACCACCTTCGACCAGATTACCGACGACATCTCCGACGCGCGCGTTTACGGGGGGATACACTTTCGAACCGATCAGGCAGCAGGCGAGCGCCTGGGAAAGGCGATAGGCAACGCCGTGTACAAGAATAACTTACGTCGCATGCACGATGAGCGCTGACTGCTCAGGTGGAGAGCGATTCGCCATTCGTGTCCTGCGGTCCGCTGATGGTGCGCTGCGGTCCACGGATGGCGAGCTCGTGAGTGGTCTCTCGCCCGAGCTTCGCCTGACCACCGATCTGCACCTTCTGGATTCTGAGCGGATGACGGGCAACACGAAAGTTGGCCTGACATCTCCCGGTTTGTCGGCAAACAGGAGACTCCGCTGCTTTTGCCGCACGTCGCAAGCGGCTCGGGACCGCTGGGCGCTTGGGCTTGGGTAGAGTCAGATACGCCAAATAGAAACAGCTACGCCAATAGCGATCGAGGCTACACGTATGGCCAACGCAATCAAAGCGAAATCTAATGCGAAACGGCAAGGCAATTGGGCGGTCGACCAAGCGCGCCACAACGGAAGAGGTTTGCTTCTCGTTTGCCTGATCGCATGTCTCTCAAGCGCACTTTTTGGACAGATGAACACGGCCGATATTACCGGCAATATCACAGACCCGAGCGGAGCGTTGATTCCACGGGCGACCGTAACCGCATTACAACTAGCCACACAGCAAACGCGTACGGCGACTTCGAACGGTGCCGGGCAATATCTGTTGCCGCAGCTTTCCTTGGGGGAATACAAGTTCACCGTCGACGCACGTGGGTTCAAGCAGGCCGTTCAGGACAGGGTAGTTTTTCATGCGGGGGACCACATCCGACAGGATTTCTCTCTTGATTTGGGAGAGCCGAGTCAATCGGTGACGGTCGAGGCAAGGGCTGGGTTGATGCAGGTCGAATCAGCCGAGATCAAGGAAGTGCTCGAGAACCAACAAGTGGTTAACCTGCCGTTGAAAGACCGCCAATTCCTGGAGCTGGCTATTCTAAACCCCGGCGTCGTGAACCCACCCGGAGGCACACGCGGAGATTCCCTGCAGCAGACGGGACAACTGATTAACGTGCTGGGAAACCGAACCGGTCACAATCTGTTTCTCGTCGACGGCATAAGCGTCACCGATGAATACTTCAACAACGTCGCATTGAGTCCATCTCCAGATGCCACGCGAGAATTCAACATGGAGCTGACCGACTACAGCGCAGAATTTGGCGGCAAATCGGGCGGTGTTATCAACGTGATAACGCGCTCCGGCACGAATGCCTTTCACGGCAGCGCATACGAGTTCGTGAGGAACGAAATATTTGACGCGCAGAATTATTTCGCTCCGCCGGATCTTCAGGCGCCGTTTCGCGAGAACCAGTTTGGGGCCGCGGCCGGTGGGCCGATCATCAAGAATAAAGCCTTTTTCTTCGTCAACTACGATGGTCAGAGGGTGCGGAACTCTTTGTCCCAATTGTTCAGCGTTCCAACAGCCGCGGAACGAGCGGGCAACCTTGCAGGCCTGAGCGCGGTGCATGACCCGATTAGCAAAGCGGCCATCGCCAACAACAACCTAAACAACGATCCGAACTACAATCCCAGCAATCCATCGACGAAGGCGGCCGTTGTCCTGCTAAATCTTTTGCCGCTTCCGACTTCCTCCGGGAACAGCAATAATCTGAGGAGCATCGGGCAGCAGAAGATCGGAACAGATCAATACAACACTCGGTTGGATCGGCAGATTTCGGCGGTTGACACTACGTTCGTGCGCGCCTCTGTACTGGATGCAAACGAGCTCGACCCTTTCGGCTCGAGCGTTCTGAATGAAGCTCTGCTGCCAGGCTTTGGCAGAATTCTCAAGACCCACACTGTTAATCTCGCGCTGGGTGAGACCCACGTTTTCTCCCCGGCAGTTGTGAACGAGTTTCGGTTTGGATGGCTACGTGTGTCAGGTGGTCAAAAGGATCCTAATGCAGGGAATCCGTTCGCAGCAACGTATGGGCTCAACGGTACAACAACGAACCCAGTGGATATGGGCTACCCGCAGGCCAATCTGAGCGGTCTGTTCTCCACCATCGGAACAGCCACGGGTTTCAACACCAGGATCGATCGCAATTTTGAGTTTTTCGACAATGTCTCCTATCAGCACGGAAGGAATACGTTCACCTTCGGCGGCTATTTTTTCCAGCTCTCGTTCAATCCGGTTTTTCCTAACAATGCCCGCGGAACCTTTACCTTCAACGGCTCCTACAGCGGAAACGCGTTGGCTGATTTCCTGTTCGGATATCCATCGAAAGGGCAGGTGGGCATCGGAGAGGGAGCGGAAAATGCCCAAACGAACTGGGCACATTTTTACTTCCAGGACGGCTGGCAGCTCACACCTGGACTCAAGGTGGATCTGGGTATCCGTTACGAATACAACTCGAACCTCGTCGCAGAAACCAACCAAACCTCCAACGTAGACTTGAGCACTGGATCCGCGAGGTTCGTAGTCGCGGGCAATCCCGCAAACCTCGCCGGGAAGGCGGTCACGCTGGCTGCGTTTGCAGCCGCGCAGAACCCGTCGATTCCTGTCGTATCGAATACAACCGCAAACTGGAATGACAGCCTGCTCGATACCCGGCCCCTACGTCTATCGCCGCGCATCGGGCTGGCATGGCAGGTGCCCGCACTGAACAAAACGGTTGTGCGCGCTGGGTTTGGTGTATTCACGAACCAGGCGGCTTACAGCGTCCTTCAGAATCTTGCCGAAAATGTACCGTTCTTTCTGAACAAGACTGTCAACAACGCGACTGGAATTCCAACGTTGGCCACGACCGGCATTCTGACGGCAAATCCGAATGGGGCG
>DASRRN010000567.1:0-5197 GCA_035695685.1 Acidobacteriaceae bacterium
CCTGAACCATAGATAGATGCGCAATGCATTTCGTGCAGGATTGCCATTGCAGGGGCTGAAGCCCAATTCTCTTTCCTTCCTTTACGGCACGACTGAAGTCGTGCCCTGATACAAAGCAAAACCCAAAACTGAAGCTCGATAAAACATACCCCAGGATCGAGAAAATGTAGAAACTCCAGGCGCCTTTCCTTAAGGAAAGGCGCACACGCGGGTCTGTCTAGTGCGGCGAGCGAAGGAAATCCGGGTACGCTCCGGTCGAGATGACAATTCTGTTTGAGATAGAATTCGGCGTTTCCAGCAGAGGTCCGCGGAACTGCAGATCCCTCGGCTTTGCTCGGGATGACAAGGAAAGGGTGACATTCTGAAGGAAAGTGGTTGCTGGACAGAAGGTGTTTTTCATCAACTTCGGCGGGCCGCAGGCCCATGACTCCTGCGGTTTTCTCTTAGTTCTCACGCAGACTCTGAAGGCCCCCGGGAAGTCGTGGTTTGATGTCAGGGTTAAAACCCTGACCTACCTTCAGATCGGCTGGGCGGACGGCGACCGTAGCCCATGGCGTTGGCATTGGCTTTGAGAAATGCGATGTTGTCGTCTTATGTGCCGGCTGCTGAGTCCTTTGTTTTATCAAGATGGTCAAATTTTTAAAATTCCCGCTCCCATAAGATGCTTAGGTAGCCGGTTGCTTGGGGGCTGATCGTCTTCTGGTGTTTGCATTCGCTCATAGCTCCTGTGCTTGCGCGGAAGATCATCATGCTTCGCGGCACCCTTAACGAGGGCGACGATACTCAATCGATATTGGGTGTAGTTCTAAGCCGATTCTGCGGTCAATTAGGGTCTCGTTCAAGGACAGCACCCGCATTTCAGAACCAACGGTACAGGGTCCTTCGTGCCCAAAAGCAGCCGCCGTCCTTGCGGCTGCTTCGCCATTCGGTGTAGCGGTTGCGGTCCGGGGACGCCCTAACCGTGAACAGGAATCTTTTTGGGTTGAACTCTATCTCGAACCATTCTGCGTGCTCATCTGAAGATCTGTCCGTCACAAAGTGGTCGAGCACTGTCGCCCGGGTTCTCCTTCGGGGTTAGGTATCCTGTCGCTCTATCTCTACTTGTCGCTCTATCTCTACTCGTGCAACGCGCGATGTCGATTTCGTGTAGTACCACACGGTCGTACGTGTAGCACCCTCTATTTTGATTCCCGGGTAGGAGACTTATTGTCCTTCTAGAGATTGCGCTTCTGCACTTTGTTCGTAGGGTTGAAGGTTCAAAGCGGCGCAAACGAACGCTGGGGAATGGCCCCGCGAAGCATCGCTCACCGGAGGATTTCATGATTACAAAATGGATGAAACAGACAATGTCGATGGTGGTCTGCTCGACCCTGATGATTGCGGGCGCGCCAACCGAGTTTCTTCAGGCACAGAATGCCTCCCAACCGGCCCCGGCGTCTCAGGGGTCGTCTACACCGCCGGCGGTCGCGCCGCTGACCAGTAGCCAGCTTGACGCTTTGGTTGCCCCCATCGCGCTTTATCCGGACGCATTGGTCGCACAGGTGCTGGCTGCCGCCAGCTATGCGGATGAAGTGGCCTTTGCAGATGACTGGGTCGCGCAGAATCAGAATCTGCAAGGAAATGCACTTACCCAGGCAGTGAATCAACAATCCTGGGATCCTAGCGTAAAGGCGCTGACGCAATTCCCGTCAGTACTCCACAACCTGGCCAAAAATCTTTCCTGGACGTCTAGCCTGGGCCAGGCCTTTGAAAATCAGCAATCCGACGTGATGGCCGCGGTACAGTTCATGCGCGCCCAGGCGCAGGCCGCGGGAACATTACAATCTTCGCCGCAGATCAAGGTGGTGCAGCAGAGCCCGCAAACCATCGTCATCGAACCCGCCAGCAGTAACGTGGTTTATGTTCCGCAATACAACCCGGCAGTTGTGTATGGCACGCCCTTAGTGGTGCCGGCGTATACACCGCCTGTCGCCGTTGCCGCCGGCGTTTCCTTTGGCGCCGGAGTAGCGATTGGGGCCGCCTTTGGCGGGGGCGGGTTCATTGGCGGTGGCTTCGGCGGGGGTTGGGGCTTCGGAGCATGGGGAATGAACTGGGGTGGTGGAGGCGGTGGGGGCACCATCAACTACAACCACAACACTTACATCACCAGGAACAACATCACCAGGAACAGCAATAACAACAACAACAATGGAAACCGGAACAACAACAACGGCAACCGGAGTTTCAGCAACGGGAACCGCTACAACAACACCAATGAAGTCAACAACCGCAACAACGGCAACCGGCCGGACGTACCGAACGGAGGCCGCAACGGCGATCACGGGCTGATCGGCGGCAACGGAGGAGTTCAGCACCAGGTCGGTGACAGTGAACGCCCCGGCAGGTTGGGAAGCGGACAACCCCGCTCCACCATGAGCAGCAACGGCAACCAGGCCCGCGCGGAGTCGAATCGCGGACGCGCCAGCATACGTCCGGCAGCCTATCAACGCCAGCGACAGGGCCAACAGCGGCAAGGTCAGCAGCGCCAGCAGCACTTCCAGCAACCACGCCAGCAGCACGGTGGTGGCGGCGGTGAGCGCGGTGGGGGCCGGCGTTAGGCCGCGCCCCCCAGGATCCTTCACCCATCACAGATCACTTGAAATGAGAGAAAGGAAGGTAGAAACGTGAATTTGCAATTGAAAAGGCAGCAGATGCAATGGATCGCTGCTCTGGTAATAATTGCGGTCGTTTTCGTTCTCGGCTGCTCGAAGAAACCAGACAACACCGCAGCGGAAACACCCCAGAAAACCTTCGCCACACCGGCGGAAGCAAGCCAGGCATTGCATACGGCAGTCAAGACCAAGGATGACAAGGCGCTTACCCAGGTATTGGGCGCGAAAGCACAGAAGTTAGTGAGTTCAGGAGATCCGACAGAAGATAAGTCCGCGGCCGATTCGTTCGCCAGGAAATATGACCAGATGAATCGTTTGGTGGCGATGACCGATGGCAGCCAAGTGCTCTACGTCGGGGCCGACAACTACCCCTTCCCGGTCCCCTTGGCCCAGGACGGCTCATCGAGATGGTACTTTGACGCCGCCGCTGGGGACGAGGAATTGCGTGCACGGCGAATCGGAAGCAATGAACTCTCTGCCCTGGATGCATGCCGGCTGCTTGCGAACGCCGAGGAACTCTACCACCAGAGCACCCACCAGTACACGAACACGATTGTGAGCACACCGGGCGAGCAGGATGGCCTCTACTGGGAGGCCGGCGAAGGCCAGACGCCCAGCCCGTTGGGGAGACTCAACCAGTTTGCAAAAACCATCTTCAACGCTTCCGCGCCCAGCAGGGAGGTCGTATCTCATGGATACTCCTTCCGTATCATGACCACGCAAGGGGGATTCACGATCTTTGGCAGCCCCGTTGATTATCACAATTCCGGCATCATGACCTTCAGCTTGGGTCGTGACGGCGTTATCTACCAACAGGATCTCGGCCCGCATGCGGCAGATGCATTAACGGCCATGGAACAATACAACCCAACCGACGGATGGACGCAAGCGGAGTAGCTTGCGTCCAGTTCGTCCACCCTCTGGAGGAGTCTTATGAAGAGGCACAAATTATCTTTCACTTTGCTTTTCCTATTGTTGCTAGCGTTCAGCCATATAGGTTTTAGCCAGCAGCTGCCGCAGCAGGATCGTCCCGCGGCAAACGTCGCGGGCACCTGGATGATCTACACCCATGGCGACGACGGCAAGACCGGTACCCACACGGTTCAGATCGTGCAGAACGGCAATACCTTGACCGGGCATTTTAAGGGACCGTACCAATCAGGAGGAATTGAAGGCACGATGAACGTACGCCACATAGTGTTTCGCACCAAGACGCGCAACGTGCTCACCTTCCGCGGCATGGTCGACGGGAACACCATGGAAGGAAACTTTGGCGTCCGCGGACACCACGGAACCTGGGAAGGAAGACGCGCAGACTGACCGCCGTCGAAAGAGAGAAAGGACGCAGAGTCATGCCGAATCAATTAACCAGACGTTGGTTGCTCAAGTGTCTGACCAGCGCTGCCGCGGCAGGGATGGTTCGCTTACCAATGCAGGGGCTGTGGCTCCCGCAGGGCAATACAATCACAGGAATGGAGCGCGGCGAGATCGGACGCCTTGCTGCCGCATTCAAAAGGAGCTTCACCGTGCCCTCGCTGTCCATCGCGATCTCACGTTACGGTCAATTTGTCTTCGATCAGGGATTCGGCTTCAACCAGGGATTCCGGTTAGGCAACGTGAAAGACATGGGACCGACCGACATGTCGAGCCTTTTCCGCATCGCCGACGTAACCATGCCCATCACATCCGTGACCATCTTCACGCTGATCGAACAGGGCAAATTGAATCTTACCGATAAGGTTTTCGGTTCATCCGGCATTCTCGGGACTAAGTATGGCAAGAGTCCTTACCGGCAATACATCACGGATATCACGGTGGACCAGCTTCTGACTCACACCTGCGGCGGGTGGCCTGCCGATTCGACCGATCCAATGTACAAAAGCGATTCCTGGGACCAGGCCAAGCTGATCGGCTGGACGCTGGAGAATTTGCCGCTTGCCAATCCACCCGGAGCACACTGGGCCTTCTCGAACTTCGGCTACTGCCTCCTGGGGCGGGTCATCGAACAGGTGACGGGCCAACCCTACGCCAGCTATGTGCAAAGTGCGATCCTGGCGCCTTGCGGCATCAGCGGTATGCGTATAGCGGGGAACAGCCTGAAGGAGCGCGCACCCAACGAAGTTGTGTACTTCGGCCAATACAACGAGGAGCCGTACAAAATAGACGTTGCCCGCATGGACGCGAACGGCGGATGGCTGGCAACTCCCTCTGCGCTGGTTCAGTTTCTCAATCACGTGGGGGGCTCGGGGCCGATCCCCAGCATTTTGAAAGCGGAAACCATCCAGGTGATGACGACGCCCTGTCCGGCCTTTCCCAGTGGCTCTGCGGTTAAGTACGCCCGGGGCTGGATGGTGGGTTCAGGCAACGTATGGCATAACGGCAGCTTTCCAGGTTCGACCACGATCATGGTGCGAACGGCGACCGGAATGTGCTGGGCTGCCCTCACGAATACTCGCACCGAACCACACGACGAGATGGACAATGCACTCGATGGAATGATGTGGAACATGGTCCACAGCGTACCCGAGTGGAATGCCTGAGCCGTT
>DASRRN010000568.1:0-19023 GCA_035695685.1 Acidobacteriaceae bacterium
CCAGTGCGAGATTTGCAATCCATAGAAATCAATCCCGTAACGTTAGGTGCGCCCGTTCCGGCCTACGTTTCATCTGCAGAAAGAATAGGAGCCCTATGATCGTCAGTAACTTCAGAGAAGAAATCACAACCCAGTTCCGACTAGTCGCCGCCGAACAGGATAAACGTCTGGCGCCACTCACCGACGACCTGCCCCTGCTTGACTCTGGGCTGGATTCGCTGTGTTTCGCCATCCTTGTAAGCCGGCTGGAGGATGCGCTTGGTGTCGACCCTTTCAGCGCATCGGAAGACGCTAGCTTCCCTGTGACCTTAGGCCAATTCGTTACCTTCTATGAGAATGTTGCAAGATAGCCCGGCTTCGCTCGCCAGTGCGCTAGACACCGGGCGCGATTTGTCCGCGCGCTTTGTCTTTGGCGTGGAACAGAGCGTCGCTTGGAGCGAACTATTGTCCGGGTCTTGCCTTGATCGACGGGCCAGCGAACTTCGTGGGCGTTCCATCCTGATCGATACGATGGATCAGCTCACCTCTGTCGCCGCGCTGATCGAACTCGATGGTATCGCCCGCCGTATTGTCCTATATCCCCCCGATTTATCGCGGGAACATCTTCCCTTTGTTGCCAGTTCCGCAGAGGCGGATGTAATCGTTTCCGACCGGGTCAGCAGTGAATTCGAAATTCCAGGTGTCACGACCTTCATTCATTGCAATGGCAAGATCGTTCCCGGAAATTGTGACAGAAACGTACTACATGAGACGGAATGGATTCTTCTCACCTCTGGCACCACGGGCAAGCCAAAGCTGGTCGTCCATACCTTGACCAGCCTGGCCGGTGCAATTGTGAATCGTCACCCGACCCCGTCCCATATGGTTTGGAGTACGTTCTACGATATTCGCCGTTACGGGGGGCTACAGATCTTTCTTCGCGCCCTGCTTACCGGCTCGTCCCTGCTGCTGTCCAGCGCGTCGGAATCGACGGCGGATTTCCTGGCTCGCGCCGGCGCGCATGGAGTCACGCATATATCCGGAACCCCCTCGCATTGGCGCAGAGCGCTCATGAGTTCCGCGGCTCATTTGTTGGCCCCGGAGTACGCTCGTCTGTCAGGGGAAATTTCCGACCAGGCAATCCTCAACCAGCTGCGTTCGTTCTACCCGCAGGCAAGCATCTCCCATGCGTTCGCCTCCACTGAGGCCGGGGTTGCGTTTGACGTGAGAGATGGTCTCACCGGATTTTCGTCAAACATCATTGAGAACACTCCCGGCGTCGAAATGAAGGTGGAGCAAGGTTCTCTGCGGATTCGCTCCGCTCGCACTGCGACCCACTATCTCAATTACTCCGGCCGCCCGCTTCGGGATGAAGAAGGCTTCGTAGATACGGGCGACATGCTCGAGCAGCGAGCTGATCGCTACCATTTCGTTGGGCGCCGGGATGGAGTGATCAACGTCGGCGGTCTTAAGGTTCATCCTGAGGAAGTCGAAGCGGTGATTAACCGTCACCCGGAGGTTCGGATGTCGCTGGTCCGGACGAGGAAAAACCCCTTGACGGGCGCATTGGTGGTTGCGGACGTTGTTCTGAAAACCCAAAGCCGAAACGGGAACGGGAACGACCGTGCCATACAGCAAGACATCCTGTTGCTGTGCCGGGAGGCTCTCCCCTCTCACAAGGTTCCGGCTGTCATCAACTTTGTTGCTGCCCTGGCTGTCGCAGAGACTGGAAAGCTTATCCGTCGCTATGCGTAATGTAATCGTAACCGGCGGGAGCCGCGGCCTGGGCCTGGGAATTGCTCGCAAGCTGACCAATGAGGGTTTCCGTGTGATTGCCGTCGCACGGAAACAATCGAGCGATCTTACAACGGCCTTGCAGCAAGCGGAGGCCGCTAACCCTGGGTCTCTTCACTTTGTGCCCTTCGACTTGGCGCAGATTGAAGGCATCGCAGACTTGATTAAAGCGATCAGAAAGACGTTTGGCCCCATTTTCGGACTGGTGAATAACGCCGGTATAAGTTCTGAAGGTTTGCTCGCCATGATGCAAAACTCCGATATTGAGAAGCTCGTCCGTCTCAATACGCTTTCGCCGATGGTGCTTACCAAGTTTGTGGTGCGCTCCATGATGGCCGATGGAGCGGGCCGCATCGTCAATCTGGCGTCGATCATTGCTTCGACGGGCTTCAGCGGTCTTTCGGTCTACGGCGCTACCAAAGCCTCTACCATCGGATTCACCCGGTCGCTTGCCCGAGAGGTGGGCCGTTCCGGGATAACTGTCAACGCGGTAGCTCCCGGCTTCATCGACACCGATATGACTCTTGGCCTGAAAGACGAGCAACGGGAACAGATCGTTCGCCGCAGCGCTCTGCGACGACTGGCGGAAGTAGAAGACATTGCCAACGCGGTGGAGTTCTTGATGAGCGATCGGGCAAAAAACATCACCGGGACAGTACTTACCGTCGACGCAGGGAGCACAGCTTGACCACTCTTCAACAAGAGGCTCCCAGGCCCGTCGCCGATTCGGCAGTCAAAGCGTGGTTGCGCGCGCTTGAGCTGACGGCTCCAATTGCCCGCAATCGCGATCGGGTACTCTCCACGGTGATTGGAGAGCTCGGCGAAGAATTGGGCGACAAGCTGGCCCTGCTTTCCGACCGCGAGTATATGAGCTATCGGTCCCTCGCCGAGCGGTCGAATCAATACGCCCGTTGGGCCTTGGAGCAGGGCATCGCAAAAGGCGACGTCGTGGGCCTTTTGATGACCAACCGGCCTGAGTATCTGGCAGTTTGGCTGGGTATTACCAGCATCGGGGGCGTGGTAGCCCTGCTCAACACCAACCTGGTGGGCCCTTCGCTCGCACATTGCATCAACATCGCATGCCCCGGGCACCTCATCGTCTCCGTGGAGCTTCTCGACTCGCTGCTTGAAGTGCGGCCGAATCTTGCAGCCCAACCCATCGTCTGGACGCACGGGGTCGACCATTCGCCGTTCGAACGGATTGACATCGGCATCCGTCAATTTCCAGGTGAAACGCTGAGCATGGCAGAGCGGCGCCCCGTCACCATTGACGATCGCGCGCTCTACATCTATACCTCCGGAACGACCGGACCACCTAAAGCAGCAAACCTCAGCCATGCCCGCATCATGCAATGGAGCTATTGGTTTGCTGGCATGATGGGAGCGGGACCTGCTGACAGGATGTACAACTGCTTACCGATGTATCACAGCGTCGGTGGAGTGCAGGTTCCTGGTGCGACGCTCGTTGCTGGCGGCTCTCTCGTGATCCGTGAGAAGTTTTCGGCTCGGCACTTCTGGGAGAATGTAGTCCGCTGGGACTGCACACTCTTCCAATACATTGGCGAGCTGTGTCGGTACCTGCTCCACACTGGTTCCTCTTCGCATGAAGCCGTTCATCACATAAGAATGGCGTGCGGCAACGGACTTGCGCCTGATGTCTGGGCCGATTTCGAGGACCGGTTTCGCATCCCTCGCATACTTGAATTCTATGCATCCACTGAGGGTGCGGTCTCACTCTTTAATGTCGAGGGTAAGCGAGGTGCAATCGGGCACATTCCGGCCTACCTCGCTCATCGCTTCGCGCCGGCTCTGGTACGCTTCGACGTTGAAACCGGAGAACTGGTCCGTAACCAGGAAGGCTTCTGCGTTCGCTGTGCTCCCAATGAAGCCGGCGAAGCAATCGGTAAGGTGATGGATGACCCTTCCAGTGTGGGCAGCCGTTTCGAGGGCTATACGAGCCAGGCGGCCTCCGACAAAAAGATTCTGCGCGACGTTTTCAAATCGGGAGACGCCTGGGTTCGTACCGGCGATCTGATGCGCAAAGATGAAAAAGGCTTTTTCTATTTCGTCGATCGTATCGGTGATACCTTCCGCTGGAAAGGTGAGAACGTCGCCACCTGTGAGGTTTCGGAGGCCATCTGCACCTTCCCAGGCGTCACCCACGCCAACGTGTATGGCGTGACCGTACCAGCCTATGATGGCCGTGCCGGAATGGCCGCGCTGGTTACGGAGAATCTGTTTGACCTCGCCGGCTTGCGGGCGTACCTGATAACTCGTCTTCCCCCTTATGCACGCCCTCTATTCTTGCGCATCCGGAACGATGTTGAAGTAACGGGCACTTTCAAGTATGCGAAGACCGAACTGGTCCGCCAGGGATTTGATCCCTCCGTTATCGATGACGATCTCTATTTTGACCATCCTGAAGAGGGCGCATTTGCCCGTCTCGACAGGAAGGCATTTGAACACATTCAGGCCGGCGGAATTCGATGGTAATGACCACTCGCCTGGTTCTATAAAACCTCCCCCCGTAGCGTCCATAAGGACGGCAGCTTGTTTTTGAATAGTAATTCTCTGTTTGTGCACCTGGAAGTTACGGAAGAAGGGTGAGATGGTTATCGATGAAATCCGGGCTGACTTCGCTGCGATCGAGTCAGAAATCGAGAACGGCCCCATTCTGCCAAGGGTGCAAGCGGAGGAGATTCGAACCTACCTGGCCTCTCGATATGACTTCACTCGATCGGTGGCTCTCGATGAAGTGATTACGGATGTCGAAAGGATGTTGCGAACCTGGCAGGTTCAGGTAACGCATCCTCGCTATTTCGGTCTCTTCAACCCCAGCGTAACGCTGGCCTCTGTCGTTGCAGACACGCTGGTTGCCATGTATAACCCGCAATTGGCGAACTGGCGTACCTCGCCGGCGGGGAACGAGATCGAACGCCACACGCTCACCTGGTTGGCCGCAAAGTTCGGCCTGCCGGCAGATAGCACCGCAAACTTCACCAGCGGTGGAACTGAGGCCAATCTAACCTCAGTGGTTGTCGCCCTCACCAGGGCTTTTCCCGATTACGGTGAATACGGCCTTCGTCATCTCAGCGCTCAACCGGCGATCTATTTAACCGAGGAAACTCATCACTCATTCAGCAAGATCACACACATGACCGGTCTCGGACGGCGCGCGCTGCGCATGATTAAAACCGACCGTCAGCTGAAAATGAACCTGGAGGATCTGGAGCGGCAGATTACTGAGGATCGAAAGAACGGTTTCGCCCCATTCATGGTGGTTGGTACCGGCGGCACCACCGCAGCCGGCGTGATCGATCCCTTGCTGGAGATCGCTCATTTTTGTAGGGATCAGGGTCTATGGTTTCACGCCGATGCCGCATGGGGTGGGTCGGCCGTCGTCTCGCCAAGCCTGAAGCAATATCTCTCTGGAATCGAAGCGGCGGATTCGATTACCTGCGACGCCCATAAGTGGCTTTCGGTTCCCATGGGATGTGGGATGTTCTTTTGCCGCCATCCTGACACGGTCGCACAGGCCTTCCGCGCGGATGTCTCCTACATGCCTGGGAAGAAGGTCGGGCCTGTTTCCGATCCATTTACCACATCAGCACAATGGTCGCGGCGGTTCATTGGTTTAAAACTCTTTCTTGCACTTGCAGAGCGCGGTGAGTCGGGATACGCCGAAATGATCGACCACCAGACCCGCATGGGGCATGTCCTGCGAGCGTCGCTCAAGGCGTCCGGGTGGCGTATTGTCAACTCCACTCCGTTCCCGCTCGTGTGCTTCACCAGGGAGGGGCTCGTTCCCTCCAGATTTCTGGCAGATCTGCACCAGCGCCAGATCGCGTGGATGTCGGAAGCACGCCTGGGTGACACTCCCGTGGTGCGCGCTTGCGTTACCAGCTTTAGAACAACCGAGGCCCATATTAATTGGGTCGTAGATCAGATGAATCACCTTATTGAAGAAGAAGCACTTATCTGCCCCCAGAACGGACGATGAAATGAAACGGGAAACCATCGCAATCCATAGCGGTTACGATACCGATCCAACGACCAAAGCAGTTGCCGTGCCCATCTATCAGACGGTTGCCTATTCGTTTGATAGTACCGAGCATGCCGCAGCGTTGTTCAATCTCGAGGCGGAAGGCTTTCGCTACACCCGGATCCAGAACCCGACCACCGCGGTGCTGGAACGGCGCGTCGCTGCACTGGAAGGCGGCCGCGACGCGCTGTGCGTCGGCAGCGGTCAGGCGGCAGTCAGCTACGCGGTACAGAACGTAAGCGAGTTGGGAAGCAACATCATTTCCGTTCCTCAGCTTTACGGCACCACCCACACCCTTTTTGCTTATCTCCTACCCAGCCAGGGAGTCACCGTCCGGTTCGCTGAGAGCGATCACCCGCAGGCGATGGAAAAGTTGATCGATGACAAGACGCGCGCAATATTTTGTGAGAGCGTCGGCAACCCAGCCGGAAACATTTGCGATATTGAAGGACTGGCAGAGGTGGCTCATCGACACGGTATTCCGCTAATCATCGATAACACCGTCGCGACCCCCATTCTGCTGAGACCCATCGAACACGGCGCTGACATTGTTGTGCATTCTCTCACTAAGTTCATGGGGGGCCATGGCACCACCCTGGGCGGGGCCATCGTCGACAGCGGGAATTTTCCCTGGCAGAAGCATGCCGCGCGGTTCCCCCAGTTCTGCCGCCCGGACCCTTCTTATCACGGACTGGTTTACACCGATCACTTCGGTAAAGGCGCGTTTCTCGGTCGATGCCGCAGTGTTTACCAACGGACAACCGGGGCTGTGCTCTCGCCTCTCAGCGCGTTCTTGTTATTGCAAGGCATTGAAACCGTTGCCCTGCGCGTTGAAAGGCACGTTGAAAACGGTAAGAAGGTCGCCGAGTTCTTGCGCAAAGACCCCAGGGTCGCGTGGGTTAAGTATGCGGGCTTTAGCGATAGTCCGTATCGTTCGCTGTCGGAGAAATATCTGGGTGGTCACGCCTGTTCACTGATGGCCGTCGGCATCACGGGCGGCTATGCAGCTGCGGTCAAGTTTCATGATGCACTCAATCTTTTCACCCGCCTGGTCAATCTGGGCGATGCCAAGTCTTTAGCTTGCCACCCGGCATCAACCACTCATCGACAAATGTCCACCGAGGAGCAGCGTAACGCGGGTGTGTTTCCGGAGATGATTCGCCTAAGCATCGGGATCGAGCACATTGACGATATCCTTGCCGACTTGAGTCAGGCACTCGACGCAACCTTGATAACGGAGAAAGGGGGACGCTAATGCCGGTTTTTGTGGATTCAAATCATTTCAGCGCGCAAATACCCAGCCGGAAACCGTCGCCAGGTTTCTATGAGGGATCCAGCCGATGTATCACGATCGGCTTGATCAACAACATGCCGGATGCGGCGCTCGAAGCGACAGAACGTCAGTTTCTGTCACTGCTTGGTTCGGCCTCCGATGGCTTGATGGTCCGCCTGTTACGTTACATGTTGCCCGAGGTTCCTCGCCAAGAGGCAGCACGGCGCTACCTCGACACTTTTTACATGAGCGTAGATGACATGTGGGACCAGCATCTCGATGGGCTGATCGTGACCGGTAGGGAGCCTCTCACCCCAAACCTGATGGACGAACCCTACTGGGACACCTTCACCAGAGTCGCTCAATGGGCCCAAGGCAATACCCACTCGACGGTGTGGTCGTGCCTGGCAGCCCACGCTGCGGTTCTTCATCTGGATGGCATCACCCGGGTTAAGAGAGATGACAAGCTTTGCGGTATCTTCGAGTGCGCACGTGTGTACGAGCATCGCTTAACCGCAGGAACACCGCTCCGCTTTCGGCTCCCACACTCACGCTGGAATGGTGTGCCCGAAGAGCACCTGACAAGTTGTGGATATCGCGTGCTCACGCGGGCCGCGGATGCGGGGATCGACACCTTCATCAAGCAACAGAAAGCACTCTTCGTGTTTTTCCAGGGCCACCCGGAGTATGAATCGGATACGTTGCTGCGCGAATATCGTCGTGACGTCGGGCGCTACTTCAAAGGAGAAGCAGACAGATACCCTTCGATCCCACGGAGCTATTTCGATGCCGATACGGTGGACGCATTGACCGCTCTACAGGAGAGAGCGGTTTCCTGCCGGAGTGGAGAGTTACTGCTGGAAATATCAAACGCGCTGGGAGAGAGAACCATCGAAAATACGTGGAACTCCAGTGCCGCCGGTATTTATAGGAACTGGCTGGAATATATATGCGCCCAGAAAGAAAGGACGCTGCGATCGAAACGGGTCAAGGCAATGGCACACGCACCCACTCTTGGATGGGAAATCGCCACTTTGAAGCCGAGCGACCAGGGAATCATTTAAGTGCCATCGTCAGGCAGACAGCCTCGTTTGTCCCTGACCTAACCTGTTTGTGAAGGGGCTTACATCGTATGATCTCGATCCTACCAACTCCTACTGAAGTCAGCGTCGCTCCTTCGATGACAAAGCTGTTGATCAACAATCGCTGGGTACCCAGCGAATCAGGCAAGACCTTCCCCACAATCAATCCCGCGACAGGCGAGGAGATCTGCCAGGTTGCCGAAGCCGATGCCCGCGACGTTGACAACGCTGTTAAGGCAGCCCGCACGGCATTTGAAGGGCCGTGGCGGAAGATGCACGCATCGGAACGGGGACGAATGCTTCACCGTCTCGCTGACCTGATCGAAAAGAATGCGGACCAGCTTGCACGGCTCGAGAGTGTCGACAATGGCAAGCCCGTTTCCGTGGCCAAAGCCGTCGACGTTGCCAAGACGGTTGCTTGCTATCGCTATTTTGCAGGCTGGGCAGATAAGGTTCAGGGCAAGACGATCCCGATCGATGGTGACTTCTTTTGTTACACCAAGCATGAGCCCATCGGGGTCGTGGGACAAATCATTCCCTGGAATTACCCCATGCTGATGCAATCCTGGAAGCTTGCCCCGGCACTGGCTACCGGCAACACGGTCGTGATGAAGCCGGCCGAGCAAACGCCTCTCTCCGCCCTACGTATCGGGGAGCTCATCGTTGAGGCGGGTTTCCCTGAGGGGGTCGTGAACCTATTACCCGGGTTTGGTCCCACCGCCGGCGCAGCCATCGCCCGTCACATGGACGTGGACAAGGTGGCATTCACGGGCTCTACAGAAGTTGGGCGCCTGATCATGGCGGCGGCTGCTCAGTCGAATCTCAAGCGCGTCACGCTGGAGCTGGGCGGCAAGAGCCCGAACATCATTTTCGAAGACACCGATCTGGATGCTGCGGTAGAAGGCGCCCACATGGGGATTTTCGTAAATCAGGGTCAGTCATGCTGCGCAGGCTCCAGAGTGTTTGTGGAAGAAAAGATTTATCATCAGTTTGTCGAAAAAAGCGTTGCACGCGCCCAGCAACGCCGAGTTGGAGACCCGCTCGATCCCAACACGCAACAGGGCCCGCAAGTAGATCAATCACAGTTCGATAGAGTCATGGGCTACATCGAGTCGGGGCGGAGTGACGGAGCGACTCTTGCCTACGGCGGCGAACGGGTCGGCGATCGTGGATACTTCATTCGTCCGACCGTTTTCGCCGACGTTCAAGACGACATGAAGATTGCCCGGGAAGAGATTTTCGGACCGGTCATGAGCGTGATCGCCTTCAAGGATGTGGACGAGGTGATTGCCCGGGCAAACCACACCAACTACGGATTGGCAGCAGGCGTGTGGACCCGCGACATCAAGAAGGCACTTGCCGTCGCCAATGGCGTGCGGGCTGGAACCGTGTGGGTCAACTGCTATCACGTTCTGGATACCAGGGCACCCTTCGGCGGCTTCAAGCAATCAGGGATAGGGCGTGAGTTGGGCGAGTACGGTTTGCAGCAATATACCGAAGTAAAGACCGTGACCGTTAAGCTGTGAGGGAAGCACAGGTGCGTCGAGACTTCCTCACTCCAACGACCTTCCAAATTCGTCGCACAAACAAGGCTAAATCCGGTCTCACAATCTTAGTCAGAACAACGGCTGCAGCTAATAGGCGACTGCCGTTAAGTGCAGCTGAAAGCAACCCATCGTCACCAGCCCAGCCGGAAGATTTACGTTGCACAGCCATTGCGGAAACAACGGATCGTAAATCTGTGCGCTGCTTGGCGCCTGGTACCCATAGCTTTGTGCTGAGTCCAAAGTTGGCTTAAAGTCAGTAATCAACGTTGCCAAGCAACCGGGCACGTTGCGCGTGTCGGAGCATGAAGGTGCTCCCGGAAGTGAGGTCGAAGTGAACGCGGGGTTGACGCCGGTGTTTTGCGTGCCGAATGAGAATGCTCCATTGCTACTCGAGAACATATTGTTTCCAGCAGCCGAGTAAAGCCAGTTATTTTCATACGTGTCCGTGGCATTGCTATTCGCTACCGAAGCGGCGTAGATTGCGTCTCCCTGGCAACCCGTGGCCGCGCTCGTCACTTGCAGGTTGTTTGTGACGGTAACGTTATTGGCTGCTTCGGCATATATCTCGCCCAGGCCCACGCAGAAGCTGCGGTTCGTGGCCTTTAGATTGCCGTACGTAGTGTTGTACTTGAAGTAGACCGGAGCCGCCTTGGAGCCAGTCTTGTTGTTCTCGATCAGAATCCCTGATGACCCATTACCGGCCGAAATATTGTTTTGCACCACGGCTTGCTGGGTGTAGGCCGGTCCACCGCCCTGGCTGAAGTCGAAGGTATCAAGATTAATCCCCTCACCATCGGTAGTAAAACCGCCCGAGCATGGACTCCCGTCCACGTTGTTGTAGGAGAAGTTGCCCGCAATGTACATGTGCGTGCCGGCGTTGGTATCGGAGGCAATCGGCTGGTAGATGTTGAATCCGCTGTAGCACGCGCCGCGCCCCTGCGCACTGTTGTAAGCAATATTACCGACATATACTATGTAATCGACGCTGGCGCTGGTAGTTCGATCATAAGCGTTAAATCCTCCACCCATACAACCATTGGCCACATTGTTGGCAAAGATGACATGGTGGACCGTGCTGTTTCCGCTAGGTCCAGCGTGAAAGCAGGCGCCGTAAATATTTTGGCTGGTTGTAACCTCCCAGCCCTGTACTCCCCAATAGCTTTTATCGATCCACATACCGTCTGTGGTTGTCGACGAAATCTTGCAGGCGTCGAAAGTTGCGCATTGCAGCCACGCGACGTTATCTAGGGTGATGCAGGTTACCGTCCCCCACTTTCCAACATTGAAATCAGCGGGAGAATAGGTCCCGGCTGCGGCCGTGATCGTGTCGCCGCAATTGAGCGCATGGTTGGGCGTAGCCCAGGCTGTGTCGGTACTGGTGCCATTATTGGAGTCGCTGCCGTTCGGAGAAATAAAATATGTCGCTGCCGAGAGGGGGAGCGCACAAAAGCAGCACAGCATCGCAAGTACGATCGCGCGTCTCATCGGCTTTCCTCCAGGGTCCATGTCGGGAACACAAAAGCCCTCCTCGAGATCAACGTAATGGCTTGGCGCTGTGACTCAGGGAATCGTTGCAGTGACATCGTTGGATGGAGCGCTTTCGATGCCGGAGGCGTCGAGACTTGTCACGATGTAGTCGTATGTCGCACCGGTCTGGACTGCGCTATCCACATACGTCGTCGCAGAACCCACCGAGGAGCTCAAGAGTTGATATGCTGAGCCGCCGCTTGTCAATCGATATATTTTGTAACTCACGATCGGAGCGGCGGAGTCACCGGGCGCCTCCCAACTCAGGTTGACGTGATGCGCTACACCCGAACCGTTCAAACTCACGACGGCCGTTGAGTTCGTTGACGAGTTGCTCTGGATTGTCAGCGTTCCCGTCGCTGTCTCCGCGACGGCAGGGTTGAATTGCACATCCAGCGTCACCGCCAGTCCGGGGTTCAATGTGACCGGAAACGTCGCTCCCGAAATCGTAAAGCCCGCCCCACTCACCGATGCTGACTTGACGATCACCGGCGCGGTTCCCGTGGAGGTCAAGATCAAAGGTTGCGTCGATGAAGTATTGAGCGCCACATTCCCGAATGGTACACTCATCGAGCTTACGGTCAATGTTGGGCTAGAAGCATTTAACTGCAGGGGAAAACTTTTGGAAACCCCGCCCGCGCTCGCCGTCAGTGTCACCGTCTGCGATGACGAGACGGATAAGACGTTCGCCGTAAACCCTGTACTTGTCGCACTCGCTGGGATCAACACCGTGGGCGGCACTACAACAGCCGCGTTGCTGCTCGCCAGGTTCACGCCTACGCCGCCGGCCCAGCTGCCGCGCTCAGAGTTACAACACAACTGTTGTTCCCCGATCCCGTCATAGATGCGCTGCTGCACGAGAGGGCGTTCAATGTTGTCGATCCACTCCCCACTTGAACGGGTAGCGTAATACTAATGGGAGAGTTCTGCTCCGCCTCAGGATTAAAGATGCCTACTGTAACAGCGGTCACTCCGGCGGGAAGGCGAACTGTGCTTTGTAGTTCCGTGGAAGAGATGAGGTTGGTGGCAGTGTTCGCACCCGCAACCTCCAGTTGCGAGGCTGAAACGAAGCCCGAGCCGCGGATGTCCAGTAAGAAGCTCATACCCGATGCCGTCTGGGTGACCGAGCCAGAGGCGAAGATCGGCAGTGGGTTGAGTACCCTCACTCTGAGTGAGGCCGAAGACGCGGGTGCCGACTCAGTGGTTGCAGTGATTGTGATGGAGTGACCGGCCCAGATCGTGGACGCGGGTGAGTACCTGCCCGCAGGGGATATTGGGCCGGTGGAGTTATTGCCGCCGGCGATACCATTGACGGACCACACGACTGGAGTGGTTGCGCCGCCCAGCGAAGCGCTATATTGCGCGTAGCCGCCAAGTCTCACGGCGGACGGACCCGCAAGGGACAGTTGCGTCGGGGTTTGCGCGTGCATGCCGCTGCTACAAACCACGAGGAGAAACGCGAACGTTGCGACTGCCTGTCGGCTGACGAGACGAGAGAGCGCCGATTGTCGTCGTCTGATTTGGAGGGCGAATCGTGGCATAGCTTAAAAGCCTGGTTAAGACCCTAGAATTCTCAAGGCGGAGTAGGAATACAACGTTATTGCAGTTACCGACGGACCGAACAGCTTGGGTGCGTTTCTCGTGTCCCTGCCCGAGCCTGCCGATACAATCTGGCCGGTGTGTGCGTTTCAAATTGCGCAAAGTAAATGGCTAGGGCCGTTGAAAGATACAACGTAGGGTGCTCATCATAACCTGTCTATGGGGCTGAAGAACGCATACCCCAGGGGCTGAAGCACTCGGGAAGTCGTGGTTTGATGTCAGGGTTAAAAACCCTGACCTACCTTCATGTTGAGGTCAGCGTTGAAATGTTGACCCTGCTTTCATGTTGAGGTCAGAGTTGAAATCTGCCTTTACGTTGAGGTCAGGGTTACTTAGGGTGCGCCTGGTAGGTACGGACTTTAGCCCGTACTCTTCGACCCATGGGGTAGACAAATGAGAATTTTAGCCTTTCATTTCGCTGAAAGTCGACATTCTGTTGACTATTCCGGATCAAAACACCCGCATGATCATGAGACGTCTCATTTCGACGAAATCCTACCCACCGAAGGAAACCACTGTCAAGGTCATTTTCCGCGACCGGCCAGACCGTCTCGCTGCCTTTTACGTCAGCTGTGGACTACCGGGCTACAGTCGAACCGATATAAACCTCGCATTTAACTCAACAATTCCCCCCTCATGGATTCACCTCTCTTTCATTTAGGATCTGGAGCATGGCGGCGAACCAGAAAGAGCTGGCGAAATTGGCCGGAGTTTCAGCCGGAACCGTATCCAATGTCATTAGCGGTTCTACCCGGGTCAGCGAAAGCTCTCGACAAAAAGTCCTTGAAGCCATTCGCATTCTTAACTACCAGCCGAATTTGATCGCCCGTAGTCTGAAGACCAATCGGACCCACACTCTGGGGATTGTCGTGCCGGACATCACCATCGCCTTCTTTCCCAAAATTATTCGTGGCGCTGAATGTGCCGCCCGCGAACGGGGTTACTTTCTGATCGTCCTCGATTCCGAGGGCAGCCCACAACGAGAAGCAGATATGATTGCCCTCCTCCAAGCGCAGCGTGTCGAAGGCATCCTGTTGGTGACGGCCTGCGGCAAGGAGCTGTCTGCCGAACGATTTGCCACCTTGACTTCACATTCGCCCGTGGTGTGTCTTGATCGTCTGCCCATGGATCTGCAGGTAGATTCTGTTTGCGTCGATGATTGTGGAGCTGCGGAGATGGCCATCTCGCATCTCATCGGGATGGGTCACACGCGAATAGCGGTCGTTACAGGCCCTCTCACCCTGCAAAACGAACAGGAGCGGCTCCGCGGATACCGCCAGGCACTGGAGCAGGCTGGAATCCCTATCCGGCGCTCACTGATCTGGAATACCAGCTTCGATCAACAACATGTCGCCAGCATGTGCCAGAACGGCCTGCTCCAACTTGCTGAGAGGCCAACGGCACTCTTCGCAACCAACGGCGTCACCGGGCTCGCAGCGCTGCGGAGCCTGTACTCCGTCGGCATGAGCACGCCAAAAGATTTCTCCTTCGTTACCTTCGATGAACTCACATCAGAAGAGTTTTTTCGTCCCGGCATAACCTCCGTCGTGCAGCCCACATTCGATATGGGATACCAGGCGGTAGAGGTCCTCCTGCGGAGAATCGAAAAGGGAGAAGCAAAAAAGCCGCGCGAGAAAGTCCGCTTAGCGGCCACGCTCACGGTTCGAGAATCGTCCAGTACTCCCTGTTCTGTTCCCGCAAAAAGTCAAAAAAACTCGCGTGCTTCTTTGCCTTCGCCGCCTGTCCGTAATCTCCATCCTAAGTAAGGTTCGCCTGACCCCGAACCGCACTCGAAACCTCGTTGGCCCCGTTGAGCACCCTCAACTGCAGCTGGAATTCACGCCGCTCGCCTGGCGACAGCATTTGCAACGTCCCACGCGCACGTTCTGCCCTTCGCCCAAGGGTCCAGCAGTTTGCGGGTTCGAGCCCCAGCACAAAATGATTTGTGCCCGTCATCTTCCACTGCACAAACTGGGGCAGGGTCTTACTGTCGTAGCTCAACGCTATTCCCAACTCTGGCTTGTCAGCGTCCCCAACCAGAACGACGGTCACTCTCCCGCTTGCATCGGGTTTCATCTCATGGAAATAGACACGCTCGGCCGTTCCTTTTTGCGGAGCTTCAAAACGATTCCATGTGTCTTGACTGTGCGCGGCACCATCGTTCGCGGGTTGAACGGCCCGCGACGGAGCATAAATCCGGCTGCGCTCCGTCAGCAGCGGAAAGCCAAAGTTGAAATGGTACAGAACCATCAGGGGCGAATCGCGAACGCCCTGGTTCTCGACTGCATCATGCACTGAGAAAGATCTGCTCTCAAGCGACGTCGAGATGGTTCGTTCCAGAAGCATGTTAGCCCCGTGCACCGATGCCTCCCGTACTTTGCCTGAGACGGTCAGCAAACAGTCATTTTCCTCCCAGCGCTCAGACCAATGCACGGCCTCAGCAGGAGTATTCGAGATCGAGCCGTGCAGACCCAGGCTCTCTCCGTTGTCCTCCGAAGGCGCGCCTGCAGTCGTGAGCCCGCATGTGCTCAGCAAGCCCCCCGGAAAGGACCTGAGCCATTCGAGACCGCGAGTGGAGTAATAAGCCGGGTGGACCATCCCATTGGGGGAGTGCCAGCATAAGGACCCTCCCTGAAAGCTGGCCTCAAAAATATCCAACCCCCGGTCGGGTACGACCCAGAATTCAAGCCCCTGGGCAGTACGCACGCGCAGTGTGGAAACCCCTTTTGCTTTGCCATCTGCATGCGTGAAGTGGGAAATACCTCCCAGCTGGGAAAGCCGTCCGGTACGTTCCAGCAAAAAATCGCGAGTGTGTGCTTCGTCCTGCAAAGCCATCTTTCCCTTCTTAGGGCAACTTTTTCAGCCAGATATTGCGGTGAGAGATCTTTACATTACCCTTAAGGCGCCACTGGTTCATCGATTGGGTTGGCATAGACTCTCCTAAACCAGAGGTACATTCTCCCATCGCCTGGTGGATGCTGATTTCAAGACCGTATCGGTTACATAATCGGCCGCCAGGCCGTCCCGGAAGTTCGGGGAAAACGGAACGCCCTCCCCGGTGGCCTTGAGAAAATCAGCGACCTGGTGAATGAACGTATGTTCGTAGCCAATCTGCAGGCCCGGCACCCACCAATTCTTCATGTAGGGATGATCGCCGTCGGTAATGTGAATACTTTTCCACCCCCGCAGACGTCCCTCATCGCGATGATCGAAGAACTCCAAACGATGCAGATCATGCAAATCCCACCTGGCGGAAGCGCGTTCTCCATTGATTTCAAGCGTGAAGAAGGCTTTGTGCCCGCGCGCGTAGCGGGTCGCTTCGAACAACGCCATCGATCCATTCTTGAACCGGCCGAGAAAAGCGCTTGCGTCGTCGATGGTCACCGGCTGTATCTTGCCCGTGAGGCTGTGTTTACGTTCCTTGATGAATGTCTCCGTCATCGCCGCGACTTCGGTGATGGGCCCGTTCAGCCAAAGCGCCATGTCGATGTTATGCGCCAATAGATCACCGGTGACGCCGCTGCCGGATACCGATGCGTCCAGCCGCCATAGTCCCTCGCCCCCCTGGGGCAGGTCCTGAGAGATGGTCCAATCCTGCAAAAATTGCGAGCGGTAGTGAAAAATCCGACCGAAGCGGCCATCGTCCAACAGTTCTTTCAGCAGCATAAGGGCCGGAACACGGCGGTAGTTATACCAGACCATGTTGGGTACCCTGGCTGCCTCGGCTGCGTCGAACATGGTCTTGCCTTCGGCGGCAGTTCGTCCCAGCGGCTTTTCGCAGAGGACCATCTTTCCCGCCTTTGTGGCGGCAATCGCAATCTCCGCGTGCGTATCGTTGGGGCTCGCGATATCAATGATTTCAATATCGCCGCGCTGCACCAGGGCCCGCCAATCGGTTTCGATCGATTGGTAACCCCAATTCTCGGCGAATCCCTTCACCCGCTCAGCATTCCGCGCACACACTGCTTTCAAAACCGGACGATACGGCAAATCGAAAAAGCGAGGCGCTTGCAGAAATGCGTTCGAGTGGGTACGCCCCATAAAGCCATATCCAACCAGTCCGACGTTAAGGTTCTTTTTGGCCAAGCTTATTCCTCAAACCTTCACCAATAATTGCGCATCGGCATTTCCCGGGCCAAGGTGCTTCAGCATAACCAGCGGATCGGAAGTGCTCAGGCCCTGGTCTTGCATCTCGCCGAGAGATTTGACCGGCCGCGGCTTCGTCTTCTTCGACTTTGCAAATTCCGGGTTCACATTGGCATCCCAATCTAACATGCTGATCAGGTAGTCAAGATCATGGCTGAACTCAGGCCGGACATCGTTGGTCAGCAAACCCCAGTCAACGATGCGTCCCTCCACTTCCGACTGGAACATCGCAAAAGATCGCTGTTCACCTGTGGCTCGTAGGTTACAAGGGATCCAGGGGCGTGGAGAATACCCGGGTTATGGATGCCTGCAAAACTAACGTCCGAGTTTGTCTGTTTCGAGCCAATTTCAAGAAAAGCTTTGTTGTGAGCAGGGCACGACTTCAGTCGTGCCGAAAAGGGCCAGTAGGACGAGGGCTGAAGAGTCTGCGTGAGAACCTAGAAAGGAGCGCCGAGTTTGGTGGGAATCCTCTGCTTCAGCAGAGGGGAGCAACGCTTCAGCGTTGCGGAAACGAGTTGGACTTTGATTATGCGCTTTAGCGCTGGCCTTGAAAATCCAGGGCTAAAGCCCGTTCTTTCGGAATGAACCGCTTTTCCGCTGGACTGAAGTCCAGCTCCCCCTGCTGAAGCAGGGGGCTCCCACCAGTTTCGGGGTGGATGAAATCCGCGGCTCATTTTCCGGTTCTCACGCAGACTCTTTAGCCCCTGTGGCACTATCTCCCTCTCACTTGGGCTTCGGGTAGCAGCTCAAGCTGCCAGCAGGACATTAAACGTGAAATGCGGCTGAAGATATGAGACGTCTCATTTCGGAAATAATGGTATCGACGTGAGACAACAACTGTCAAGACAATGAAATTCAGACCTTTGGGTGAGTCTTCCAGCATCAAGCCATGGCCGCGGTAGATTTGCGCCAGGCGCCGCCATCTCGCCCGAGCTGGAGCTCAGGCGCTCGTCACCCCATCGGATGACCATCCGCCGACATGAGGATCGGTGGGTATACCAATTTGAACTTGCACATCTAGAAAACTTTTGTCTTGTGGGGATACCAGGTGATCTGCCCGGCTGCACTCGTGTCCTGGTTCAAACCTGGGCGGTACACCGGCGCCTTCCATCTTTCGTATTGAGTCCACGCATGGAGCTCCACATCCTTGCCCAACCGCTTCACCACGTCGAGCTTGAACTGATTCTGTGTGGTGCCTCCCGTGATGAAGCCCCGGTCCGCCTTCACATTGCGATAGGAGAGTTGTATCTGCTCATTCGCGGATAGGTGATAGGTGATCCACGCCTGGCCGCCCTTGTCATCGCGTCCTACGGCATCACCAAAGAGGAAGCCCTTGTTGGTCGTGCCCTGCTTCTGCACCGCTTCCCACTCGAGGAAATTGCCGTTCACGTTTTGCACCGGGGCGGTATCCGCGGCCTCCACACGCAGGTCCAGATGCGGGAGCCAGGGCACGTGGGAGAGATAGATGCCGGGCCGGACGGCGGAACGCCGAGGCGCACTGATGGGGTTGACGTCATCATGGGCAAGAGAGTCTGTGTATAGGGTAAGCCAGTTGCGTACAAACGGCAGCCGGTAGGAAAAGTCAAAGCTGCTGAAGCGCGCACCCGGGTCCAGGCTGGAGAACTTATCTTGCGGCGAGACGGCGGCTACGCTAAAGAAGCTGCGCAGGAAGGTGTGCAGCGTAATCGGCTCATGGTCTTTGCCGCCCCAGATCACGGTGCGTTCAAAACCCATTTCGAGGTTGCGCGTGGGCTTGAAACTGACCTTCTCCATATGCACCCAGGGCGCGTTTGGAGCGGTGTGGCCCTGCAGGCTGCCGACCAGGAAGTCATAGCGGAAGGGACCGGTGAGCCGTGACAGCAGCGGAACATGCAGGGGCTCGACGCGGTCGATCTCGAAGCTGTAGGTATTGTCCGCGTTGTTACTCCAGGCGAAGCTGCCCCCGACGCCGGGCCCCAGCCAATGATCCTTCTTACCAAAGGACACCTCGTGCCCCCAGAGATGGTAAGACGCATAGGCCTCAAGCAGGCGGAA
>DASRRN010000569.1:0-14095 GCA_035695685.1 Acidobacteriaceae bacterium
GACCATGCCGCCGGGTTTGGCAGCTTGCTTCATCTTCTCGACCACCAAACCAGGTTCAGCGATCCATTGCAGTGCTCGCGCCGACGTCACAATGTCGAATCGCGCATGAAACTTCAAAGCGGTTGCATCTCCACTCTCAAAATTGCAGGTTCTCAATCCCAGCGTGCTCTGTCCGCGCCATTTCGAGGAGCGCCTCGTCACGATCGACACCGACCACGTGCCCCTCGGGTTTTACGGCCCGTGCGATGCCTGCGGTAATCGAGCCCGGTGCCGCAGCCAACGTCAAGCACAGAAAATCCCGGACGTAAGAGTTCGGCGAGGCAGCGGTGATCTTGTTCGAGAGTTCGCCACCCAAGGAGGCGAGGATCGGACGGGTGCGACTGAGCAGGCATATCTCTTTCAGAATAGAACAAGCGAATTCGCTCCGGTTTCTGATTCTTCTACTCAACCACAGACATGAGTATCCAGGTCTGTGACCGAGAAGTCACGCGTCCTGAGGTGCAGTTCGTAGAATGAGATCAGCCAGCTATGTCGAAAAAGCCCCAGCCACTCGATAACATTACACAGCGCACCGAGGTAGAGATCCGGGGTCATCGATCGGAGAGCTGAAACCATTGTCCATCGGAAGCCATGAGTACCCGCTTATGAAACCCGTACCTCAGGGGCTAATGCCCTCATCAACCCCGCCACTTACGGCACGGCTGAAGCCGTGCCCTTCGTTCAGAGTTGTTTCGCAGGGGCAGAGAGCGTAGCGGATGGATCTGCGGTTTCTTTCTCACGCAGACTGTGAAGCCCGTACACTTCAGAGAAAGAAAGACGTACTCCAGGGGCTAAAGCGCAATTCTCTTTCCAACCTTTACGGCCCGACTAAAGTCGTGCCCTGATACAAAAGCACAACACGGCATCCGTTGTAGAGACTCCCGGCTCAGGACGTTGATCCAAGTTGTCCAGCTGAAAAATCTAATTTGGACACGTCTGATGTCAATAGGTCCCTTCAACCTTTGATAAGCACGCGCCGCATCCCACGTACCGCGTTTGTTAGCCAGACCTCATCCGCAGCAAGCAGCTGCTCCACTGAGAACTCGACTACCTGGATTTCAGGCATTCTCTTTAGCAAGGATGCCCTGTAAACCCCGGGAAGAACACCTGCATCGACCGGCGGAGTCAGCCAGCAATCGCCGTGCTTGACTACTACATTGCTGATTGCCCCTTCCGTCACGATCCCTCGCTCATTTTGGAAGATCGCGTCAACATAGCCTCGTTCATGCGAGACGCGCGCAGCATGGTTGTACAGAGCTCGCCTTGTCGTCTTGTGTCGTAGAAAGCAATCAGCCGACTGTACGGGTTCCGGCCAAAGCATTGCTCTTGAAAGCTCCGGTTCCTCCTCCAGCACTCCCAGCTCCGATAAGGTCCAGCTTCCATCCCGTTTAAGTTCCAAGCGCAGCTTCGACGCACCTCGATGAGACGATTCGCGCGCGGCACTCTCGATCGCGTCAATAAGTTCAGTGCGAAGTTCTGTGCGGGGGGAGCGAAAACCAAAATAATCTGCGGAGGCCTGAAGGCGTTCAAGGTGCAGCGGCAGAAGCAGGCATTTCCCTCCTTCACAACGCATGCTTTCGATGAGGGAGAAGCTGTTGTCTTTGAGGAACTCGGCCTTCAGCTTACACTCCTGATACTCTTCCCTGGCAACGGAGTCGTACGTTATGCCCGCCCCGACTCCCATGTGCAGGCGTTCCCCTTGCAACACTGCGGTTCGTATCGCGACGCTGAACGCGCTTTCGCCGTTGGGAGCAAAGTACCCAATCGAACCCGTGTACACACCACGGGGCCGCGCTTCCAGCTCTTGTATGAGCTGCATCGTCCTCACCTTGGGAGCTCCGACAATGGAGCCGGATGGAAATAGGCTGGCGAAGAGCATGTATAGAGTGACATCGCTCCTGAGCGTTGCGGTGATCTCGGTGCTCATTTGCAACAGTGAGGGAAGCCGCTCGACTGCAAATAGCTTGCCGACACGTACGCTGCCCGTCTCTGCAACACGTCCAAGATCACTCCGCATAAGATCCGCGATCATAACGTTCTCTGCACGGTTCTTCTCGTCGCTGGCCAGAGCCTCCATTCGTATCGCATCTTCCTTGGCGTCCCGCCCTCTCGGTGCGGTTCCCTTCACCGGGCGAACGATGATGTGCCGTCCCTGAACACGAAAGAACAGTTCCGGGGAGGCAGAAAGGATGAAACGATCGCCAAGCCGCAACAGCGCGCCAAATTCAACAGGCTGGGCTTCCATCATGTGAGCAAACAGCTCCAAAGCGCTTCCGGGATATCGCGCTCGCACCTGATCGGTTAGATTTACCTGGTAGGTATCACCAGATTCGATGTAGCCGTGGACAATTCTGATTTTGTGCTGAAAGTCCTCAAGAGAGATGTCAAGGGAAGGGCTTTCTACGCCCTGCGCCAGCCCGAAGGGACTCGGGCCGGCCGTGAATATGGTGGGTTGCAAATAGAGGCCGAATGCGGCAAGCGGCAAGTCTTGCTGGTTGGGTATAAAGTTGAGGGCTGCCCTCGGCTCCCAGTGATAACCGCACTCATAGCTGAAGTAGCCCGCACTCCACAATCCCTGGGCGCGAGCTGCCTCAAGTCTTTGGAAGAACCTTGGAAGGTCGCTAAGGTCTCGTGCCTCCAGCCATTCGACTGGGTTCCTGAAAAGAAACGAACTCTGATGAGACCCAGGTGTAAGACTCGAGGACTCCAACAGGACTGCATGGTCCCCGGTCACCGCCAATTTGCGATATTCGATCGTACAACTCATGCTTTCCCCACCCCCGTCTTGGGGCATGGAAGCGCGCCTCCAGACGTCTCGGGGAACTCTGTCACGATCGATTGTACTGATTGACATTAATCAAGCGTAGCGCCGATTCACTCGTAGGCTGCGTTGTCCATTTGCAAGAACCTCGCGACAGACGAAACGTACCCAAGGTCAGGGCGCCAATTTCATTTTTCAGTTCCGGAACCGGGCGTGCCCACAATGCTATGTGCAGAGGCGATACGCTTTGCCGTGCCAAATCTGGTTCGGTGGTATAGAACTCTGAATAGCCCAGTGCGCAATTTCGAGAAAACCCGAACGGAATTCCAGGAAATACTCGCCAAGCCCATTCGCGAACTGGGGCTTAAACTCGAGGGTTCTCCACTCGAACGATTCGTGCAGCAGCTTTATCGCGAACTGGAAGTCAAGGGCATCCACAAGTTCCGTCCGCTTTGTTATCTCACCGATGAATGGGGATGCCCCTCTGGCGAACCCGTCATCGGCATTCCGTTCTATCTGGCCAACCCGGACCTAGCACAGCTTGAGCGCGATATGAACGACCTGGAAGACGCTCGCGAGATCATGATGTACATGCGTCATGAGGCCGGACACGCATTCAATTATGCATACCAGCTATACAAGTCGGCTGAGTGGCGCGATGTGTTCGGTCCGTTTCGCCGCGCTTATCGCGATAATTACCGTCCCACACCATTCTCGCGGAAGTTTGTCCGCCACATGGCCGGGTGGTACGCGCAGAAGCATCCAGATGAAGATTTTGCAGAAACGTTTGCGGTCTGGCTCACGCCTCGCTCGCAATGGCGAAAGCGCTACGAAGGTTGGGGGGCGCTTGAGAAGCTGCAATACGTCGATGGCATAGCGCGAAAAGTCGGAGATGTGGAACCCACGCGGCGTCGCGGCCGCACCGACATCACCGTCGATGAGATGGAGTCGACGGTCGGCGAGTTCTATCGTCTGAGCCTGCCGGAGGAGATTCCGGTGCAGGAACTCGCGCTGGATGCCGACCTGGCGGACATCTTCAATGTCTCCCCCAAGCGACGTAAGGGTGTGCGACCCGCGCAGGAGATGTTGCGTCAGCATCGCAAGCCGATTGTCGACAAGGTCGCGTATTGGAGCGGTGTGCAACGGCCGATCGTCAAGCGACTGGTGGAAGCCATGTGCAAGCGTGTTGAGGACCTGGGTCTGCGTGTGGACGTTCGACGCGAGTCAGAATACCTTACGGAGTTCACGGTATACGTAACCGCACTCTCAATGAATTACCTGATCCGCGGGAAGTTCACCTATCCTTGAGGCTTGGTCCGGGGCTGCGGAAAAACTCGGATCGGGCAGAAAAGCATGCCCCAGGGTAAAGCCCACGGTGATTACATTGCGTTTGCGCCGGGGATAAATCCCCGGCCTACCCTAAAGCCGAGTTTTTCCGCAGCCTGGTCAGTCCGATTGGAGGTCGCATGAATGGAACGAAGTTGAAAGTCACCGTGTTGTACGACTTGTGGGAAGAAGAACCCACTGAAGTGCAGGAAGAGGCTCCTGCACCGCGCAAGCGCAAGGGCCAAAAAGAACGCAAGAAGAAGCCGGTAAAGCACGACCGCGAAGAGATCTTCGAAGCCCTGGAGAAGCTCGGTCATGAGCCATCGTATTATGTTCTCAACGGCCGCCCGCAATCATTGCTCGGACTCGCCAAATGTGGCGCCGATCTCATTTTCAACCTCACGGAATCCTATGCGGGCGATGACACCAAGGAGATGCACGTCACCGCATTCCTGGATATTCTCGATATCCCGTACACCGGCGCGGGACCGCACGCGAACATTCTTGCGCAGGACAAATCGATCGCCAAGAAGATGTTTGCTTTTCATGGGATTCAGTCGCCCTACTTCGCGACAGCCTATCGCGGCACCATCGACCACGCACATGACATCTCGTTCCCACTCATTGTGAAACCCACCTCCGAAGATGGATCCATCGGCATCGATGCTGCTGCCGTAGTTACCAGCGTGAAGGAGTTGATGGAGCGTGTCTCCTATATACAGACGGAATTCGATTCTCCTGCGTTGATCGAGGAGTACATCGAAGGACGCGAGATCTACGCCTCCGTCCTCGGCAATTCCGAGAACGCATATGCACTTCCGCTGGTGGAGATTGACCTTTCGAAGCTTCCGAAGGGCATGCCCAGGATCGCCAGCCAGGAGGTGAAATTCGAGAAAGACACGGAAGCCTATAAGCTGGTGAAATCGGCGATCGCCGAAGACCTCGATGAAGAAACCGTAACCAAACTCAGCGAGATTGCGATCAAGGCCTATCGCGCGGTCAGGCTTCGAGATTATGGGCGGATTGACATGCGCATATCGAGCAAGGGCGAGATCTATGTCATCGAAGCGAATCCGAACCCATGGCTCTCGAGCGGACAGGAGTTTGCCATGGCCGCGAAAAAATCCGGCCTCTCCTATACCCAAATGATCGGGGAGATCGTGGACCTTGCGATGGCTCGGCACGCGTGATCACCAGATGGTAAGTGAAAAGCCGACTGTCCGGCCTTACGAGTTCAAGCGCGGTCTCGGATATTAAGACTCCACAGGTCAAAAGGTGAAGGAGAAGCCTACCGTGCTGTGCTGCTGGATATAGCTTGCGGGCGCTCCGAAATAGCCGACGAAAGTGGAGTAGCTACTGTCGAGGCCGGTGGGTATATAGCCCTCATAGCTTCGCTTGACAACGTTGGGATTAGCGCTCCAGGTCTCGCCGTAGTCCGCGCGCATCATCAGGCGCGGAGTTAAACGAAACTTGAAGCCGGCGCCATATTGCAGGCCAAATTGGTAGGTCCCGCCGCCGTTGAGCGGCGGAGTCGCACCGAAATCGATAGCCGCTTTGAGCAGTCCTATATTGGAAAGGCCGAGCCGGAAGTAACCACTGGGCTGTTTCAAGGGGGCGTTGGCCAGCGCCAGCAACTGTAACGCTGGACCGGCGGTGATATAAGGACGCCACCTTGACTTCCTGGGCCGCAGGTTGAAGACCGTATTGTAAGCGAAGCGCCGGGTGGTCCAGCCGACGGTTTGAGCGCCCAACGGCGGCAGCGGCTGCGGCTGAATTTCACCGCTAAACCCTAGCAGGAAGAACTTGGTTTGCTCGCGCGCATAGCTGAATTCGTTCGAGATCCAGTTCCAACTGTTGAGCGTCAACGATGTGCTTGCAGCCCATCCGTCATAGACGTTATCCGCAAGCCCGATAGCGTACATGGGCTCGGTGCACTTGATCGGGGTGCAGTTGCTCGAGGTCAGGAAGACAAACACCGACTCGAGTTCGTGATTTCTGTAGTTCGAGTATCCCAGATTGAGCCCAATCTCGTAGTGCGGTGGGTCCCACTTGTGGGCGTCGACACGCGCTCGCGCCTCGGCATCCAATTCGGCGGGCGCCAGGGAGGCCTCTCCATCCCAGTTCCTGCGCTGCAATAGCGGCTGGGAGAAGGCCACAACTCTGTATTCGGTGCCGGAGGCATCACTTCGTCGCCAAGCTCCGGTTTGTTTGCCGAGCTCGCCTTGTGTCACGAGGTATTGGTGTACCTTGATTCCACCGGAGATGCCCGTATAGATCAGGTTGCCGCGATACAACGTGTCTTTGATAGTAAGCACGGTATCGCGCTCGCTGCGCTCTGTGAGCGGCGGCCGCCCGGCAGCGGTAGTCGGGGTCGCGTACGGACTGGCGCAATCGTTGAGGCGCAGCACGGCGGCGTCGCCATCCGTGATCAAGCGGTCGCCGGTCGAGTTGTAGGCATCCCGCGGCACCCATGGCCGGGAGACCATGTCGATGCTGTCCACGCACCCGGTAAATTCCAGATCATTGGTCACCTTCGATCTTTCATTATCGAGATACTGATCGATCACGTGAATGAAGGTCTTCTGCTTATACGAGAAAGCGATGCCGATATCCTGAGTGGATGAGGCGGTGAGCACCTGCTCGCCGTCAAAGCTCTCTCCGGTTGCAAAGACACGAACGTGATGCCGGGACGAGAAAGTATTGTTGCTCTTCTCCATGGCGAAGATGGGTCTCTCGTCACCCAGCATCAGCATCGACATGGGAGCCTCAGTGTAGGTTTGGTTGCCGGCGAGTGTCTTCACCGTTTCGAAGGTGGCGGCGGCGGTGAGCGTGTCGGCGGTCTTCCAGCCCGCGGCCTGGAAGGCCCGGCGAAGCGCCTCCGGCTTGCCGATGAAGATCAGATTCGTAATGTCGGAGGGCTGGTGCGTATTCTCGGTCCGGGTAAGGAATGGGAGGTCCCTCACCACGGTGCTGAATTGGACAGCCTGCTCTCCGGAAAGGTCCATATGCGGGACCCGTGGCGGATATTTCTGTGCCGTGATGACGGGTTTGTTGATCTGAATGTCGAGTTCCGTCCCGGCATTGTAAAGGATCTCCGGCTCAGCGAACCCGAGCAGGGCGGGGCCGGCCAAGCTCGTATATATATAGGCGATGGGGTCGATTTGGGCCAGCGAAGCAATCTGGTTCTCGGCCGAATGTCCTATAGTTCCGGTGGAGCGGATGCCCTGAATCTTCCCCGCCGCGGTTACGTTCTCTCGCGCATTCTCCACTCTGAAGACGCGCGCATCGATCGACAGCGTGCGCCCATCCGGCAGCTTGACCGAGTCGAAGTGCAAGGTAAGCGCTGCCGTCTCATGGCGGATGCCCCAGCCCACACTCTGCGCTTGAACCAAGGCACCGTCGAATTCGCTGCCTTGCGGAATCAGGATGGCGTCTTCAAACACTCCGGGGGAGATCAAGACCGCCTGAACCGGCGTGCCCTTCTTGGCGGTTCGCGAGGAGAGCGGGTGCAGGAGGCGGACGTTTAAGTGGCTCCCGGCCGGAATGCCGGCTATCGTCCGCAGATCGGCCAGCCGCCAGACGGCCACAGGCCCCTTCGCCGTAGTGATGCGAAACTGAGAGCCATCGGTAATCCAGCGGCCACGGTTCACCTCGCCGGCCGCGGTCGTGGTGAGGGAGTCTCCGTCGGGAAGGAACTGGAGATAGGCCGCCTGCGATTCGCTGTTGCGCGGTGCGTAGATGCGGCCCAACGCTTCTTCCCCCATTAACGCGGGGATCTCGAGAGTTCTGGGTTCGCCTGCGGACTGCCTCCCCGTGGATTGAAAGCAGAGCGCATCTGCGGAAAAATACGGATTGGAGGCATTGGGGAGTTGGGCGTGAATGGCCTGGACATCTCCAGCAAAAATCACCGGTTGTCCCGTTGAGGGGTCGATTCCGCTGAGAGCGAAGGCCCACGGAGCGCCGGTCGCCGGTGACTCCACCATCGTCGCTTGGGCAAAGGGCACGTCTCCGAGTGGGCGACCTTTGCCCTCGTCCAGTTGGTAATAACGGAGCTGATCTTGGCCACCTTTTTTCTCCGGCGACAATAGCAGGAGCGCGCCCTGGCCATTCATGATGGTCCATGCCTGCAGGGCATGGGTGGCGATGTGCCCAGTCTTCTCACGTATGATGATTTTTCCATTCACCTTGACGGGCGCCTTGACGGTAGCCATGGCCTTCCCATCGAGCGCTCCGGGCTTCTTCACAATTACGAGTTTGACGATGACAGCCGATTGCGCTTCAAGACGGAACCCGGTGAAAGCGAGGATTGCCACCATCGCCATAAAAACGGCATGATCAACACTTGCCGCCCATCGTTGCGTGCGCATGCCTATGTTTCCCTCAAAGTTTGCGTGGGATCAATGTCTTACCAACGCTCCTGGCGCGCTCCGGGGCTGAGCCCAAAGGAAACCCACACGTTTCAACTCTCACTTGGCCTGAAATAATGTTGACGGCATGATAAAGCATTCCTCCAGCGCTCGTCATTCATCACCTGGTACCGAATCTGCTCATGCTCCACAACGTCGCGGCCATGACGAAAGCGCTTTCAACAGCCGCTCGCTGACGAACATCGAATCGATGAGAGAGCGTTGGCTCGACAGTATGCGATGCTCGGTGACAAAGAAAGAGATCCTGAACTATTTAGAAGCCGCAAATCGCGAGCGTTCGCCATGGCTGGTATTCCTGTAGAAGGAACCAGTTTTCGATTTCCTGCATGCCGACGAGCGCTATCGCAAATTGGTGAGAGATTGACTTGCCGACCGCGGACTGAGGTTTTCAGGTTTGAATTCATCGAGCGTAGATGGAAACGTGTGGCTTCTGTCCTGCGAGTCGAAGAACCTATTCCAATCTGTGCCGTGCCTGCAGCTCACTCCTCGCGCAGCAATACCATGGGATCCACTGAGAGCGCGCGTCTCGCGGGGATCCAGGTAGCCAGGAGCCCCAGCAACGACATTGCCAGAACAACACTGGCCAATACCAGCGGATCGCGGGGCGTTGCCTGATATACGACGAAGGCGAGCACCCGGCTCGCCAGGATTCCGAGGAACAATCCTGCCGTCGAACCCCAAGCCAGCAGTTTGAAGGCCCGTCCCAATGCTGCCTTTAACACCTGCTTACGCTGCGCGCCGAGGGCGACACGAATCCCTAACTCGCGCAGGCGCTTGCTGACCGCGTAGGCAGCCATTCCGAAGATGCCCGTAATTGACAGCATGGCGCCGATGAGGCCCATCACACCCAGCGACGCCGTCGCCATCTGGGAGGGAAATAGAACTGTGACCATTTCGTTGTAACGCTTTTCAATCACAACCGGCAGCGCTGGATCTAATTGATGGAGCATGCGCTTTATGGCCTCTCCCAGTTGTCCCGCATCGCGGCTTGAGCGGACCACCAGCCATGGAGCGCCCGAGGGCCATTGCAGGATGGGGAGAAATATCGCCGCATGGGGATCTTCGGTTAGGGTGCTGTATTTTCCATCTTCGGCAACACCCACCACTTGTATGCGCGTTCCATCGGGCATTTTGTAATAATTGCCGATTGCTTTTCTTACCGAGTCAAAGATTTCGCGCGCAAATTCGCGATTCACTATGGCCACAGGTGGCGAATTCTTGTCGTCATGCCAGGTGAAAGCCCGGCCGGAGAGCAACGTAGTGCCCTCTGCGTGAAGGTATTCGTAGGTGTCCGTAAATGAACAGAGACAGTGATGAGACGCCTCCTGCTGGGCCACCATAACCCACCGTTAGAATAAGGCCAGACGGAACAACGATCTCGGTTGCTCGCTTGGAAGGCGCAGCCAGAAGTACAGGGACAGAGAGTGACTTGGTGAGAGTCGCGACGTTCAACATTAACAACATCAATAAGCGGCTTGATAACCTCTTGGCTTGGTTAGCCAAAGCTGAGCCGGACGTGGTTAGTCTCCAAGAGCTCAAGGCGGAGCAGGGAGCCTTTCCCGTGAATGCCCTTCGGGCTCTCGGGTATGAAGCAGTCTGGCACGGGGAGCGGTCCTGGAACGGCGTGGCCATTCTCGCGCGAAACCACGCTCCCGTGTTGACCTGCGTAAGTTTGCCGGGAAATCCTGAAGATCACCAAGCCCGCTACATCGAAGCGGCTGTTCAGGGCGTTCTGATCACTTCCATCTACCTCCCCAATGGGAATCCGCAGCCTGGACCGAAATTTAGCTACAAGTTGGCCTGGTTTGAGCGCCTCATTGCCCATGCCGCCGAACTCATGGCCAGCGGCGCCCCGGTGGTGTTGGCCGGTGACTATAACGTCGTGCCGACTCCGCAGGATATCTATCCGACTCGATCGTTGGATAACAACGCGTTGATCCAACCCGAAAGCCGGCAAGCCTTTGCGCGTTTGCTGGCTCAAGGCTGGACCGACGCGATGCGGAGGCTGCATCCGGATGGGCCGCTGTGGACATTCTGGGATTACAAATTTGAACGGTGGCCGAAGGACAAAGGCATGCGACTCGATCACTTTCTGCTCTCGCCGAAAGTGGCGGACCGGCTCGTGGACGGTGGTGTAGACCGATGGGCACGTGGGCAGGTAAACGCCAGCGACCATGCGCCCACATGGATAATGCTCGATCTTTAGTCAGAGCTGCGTAACGTAGCGAATTCATTAAAAGAAAGCCGGATGCGACCATTCGTCAGCTAATGGCCGCTTCCCGTCCAGCTTTGTCGATCGTCTGTAGCGCTCGATGGTCTGCGTATCGAATGTTTATCGAGACGCGCGTTCGCCGTCTTTGTCTCGCAATTTAGGTACGGGCTAAAGAGGGTGTGTGAGCACTCCCGTTTTGAAGGGTACGGGCTTCACAGGCTGCGGAAAAACCGAATCCTTTGAAGGGGACGGCCTTCAGGCCGTCCGTAAAAGATTGAAAACAGGTCCGGCTTTAGCCGCTGAGGGAACAGCTTTCGCTCCCTATTCGACCTTTTTCCGCAGCCTGTGAAGCCCGTAGCTACCAGCCCGTATTCTCGGAATTGAGCTTTTCCGGAGCCTGTTCAACCCGCTGATGGCACCACCAGTTGAGATCTGATGTAGCGACCGAAGGTACACGTATGGCGAAGCTAGAGCTTTCGGAAGAAACGAAAGCAGGAATGGAAGAAGTACGAGAAGCCGATCTCCTGATCGCGGTCGCTGTGCCGGTGGATGCCGAGCAACTGCGGGCTGCGGCTACGCAAGCGATCCTGGGCGCGGGCAAACCCGCGCTCACTGCCCTACGCACTGTGGTGGCGTTTCCTGGCAACAGTGGTGTGGAAGCCGCGGTCCAGGCTAAGACGGATCTCGAGCCCGTGCAAACCGACAGCGGGTTGCGCTTCGTGCCTTATGCCCTGCCCGCCAGCAGTCCCTCGAGAATTCCCTGGATTCCCGCTGCCAGCACCTATCAAGCGCTCTTCGGCATGGCTCGAGAGCTGGGGGTGAGCGCGTGCGCGGTGATCGGCCTCGATCTCGGGGCGCTGCAAACAAATTTCCTGGCCCCGATGATGGCGCCCGTGATCGAAAAGCGCTGCGAACTTGCCATGCCCCTCTATGCACTGGGAAAGTTCGACGGCCTGCTGAACTCGAGCATCCTTGCCCCGCTCACCAGGGCGCTCTATGGCCGGCGGATACGCTTTCCCCTGGCGCCCGACTTCTGCTTTTCGGGCAAGATGATTCCAGACCTGGAAGTGGCGTTGCAACGCACCGCCGCCCAGGGACAATCCATCTTTTGGCCTGCGACCGAAGCTGCTGTCCGCGATTGCCGATTATGCCAGGTGCATGTGGATACGCGGCACATGCCCCCGTCCGACGGCGTAGACCTAAGTACCGTTCTGGCCCAGACGGTCGGGCCTCTCTTTGCGGAGATGGCGACCAATGCCCCCCTGTGGCAGCGTGTTCGGGGTTCCCAGGCGGTCGATACCTTGGGTGTAGCGGCGGTTCCCCCAGCCGACGGGGCCGCTGCAGACACCACTCCTATGTTGGAAACATTTCAGCTCGGTTTCCGTAATTTACAGGAGGTCTGGGCTCTGGTTTTGCCCCCGGTCACGCTTCTTGAGCTGAAGCGTCTGGCCCGGGCGAGCACCGGGCGCTTCCATCTGCCTGACGAGCTCTGGGTTCGCATTGTCTACGACTTCGCTTTGGCCTATCGCCTCCGTACCATCAGCCGCATCCATCTGTTGGGGGCGCTCACCCCGCTTTACCTGGGATGGGTAGCCTCGTACGCACTGGAGGTCGGCAACGCGAGCGCGGCAGAGGCAGAGCAGAGGCTGGAGAAGCTGGCTCGCGCTTATGAAGAAGGCAAGCCCTATCTACTATCGCGGTGGCGTTGGCCAGACCGCTTCAACCCTTAGGCCCGAGAGGAGATCACTATGTGGACTCAAGTGTCACAGTCACTGCACGAATCGATGGCTCGGGTCATCAGCCGTGTCGCTACCCTGCTTCCGGGGATACTCGCGTTTATTCTTGCGGTGCTGTTTTTCGCCGCGATCGCGTGGCTGCTCGCCTGGTTGGTCCGCACTTTTCTGAATGCGATTCGCATCGACGAACGGTTGGCGCGCGGAACCGACGCTATCGCTGAGTGGTCGCCCAGTTACACGCCCACTACCCTCATCACGCGTGTGGTGTTTTGGTGCGTGGTGCTGGTCGGTTTTCTGGTCGGACTGGAAGCCTTTGGTGCATCCTCCGACAATCTTATCTCCGCTCGTCTGCTTGGCTACATTCCCAACGTAGTCGGCGCGGTGGTGTTGCTCCTGCTGGGCAACGTCATCGCCCGCTTTCTTTCCCGCAGCGTGTTGATTGGCGCGGTGAACATGAACCTGCATTACGCGCGCTTGTTGAGCCTGGGCATCAAGTGGCTGGTGCTGGTGCTCACCGCGGCGATGGTCCTCGACCACCTGTCGATCGGGGCCGCAATCGTGGATTTGGCCTTTGGCATTCTGTTCGGCGGTATCGTTCTGGCGCTGGCGCTGGCCGTAGGTCTCGGTTCGCGTGACCTGGTAAGCCGCTCGCTTGAACGGGAGGCAGCCCGTCCCGGGGGCGAGGCCATGCCCGAAGAGCAGTTCCGTCACTTTTAGTGAGTTACTTCTGATCGAGCGGATGAACCATAGTCTGCTTTCTTGTCTGTCCCGTCTGTGAGAAGGTTGTGTCAGACGACATGGACAGACAGATGAAGGTTGCTATTTTGGGTTTTGGCACGGTGGGCAATTCGGTTGCGCGCATTCTATGTGAGCACCCGCCGCAGGGTTTGGAGCTGGGCTGCATCTTCAATCGGGGCGTCGACCGTAAGCGGGTCACCTGGGTCCCCTCGTCTGTTCTCTGGACCGAAAACTTCGACGGGGTTCTCGCGTCCAAGCCTGACATCGTGGTTGAACTGGCGGGCGGCCTGCAGCCTGCGGGTGAATGGGTCCGAAGCTCCCTTGCTGCCGGCAGTTCTGTGGTCACGGCCAACAAGAAACTGATCGCCGAGCAGGGCTTGGCGCTTGAGGAACTGGCTCGGCGCCATGGCGCCCAATTGCTCTTTGGTGCTGCAGTTGCTGGGGGCGTTCCCGTCATTCCCGCGGTGCAGCAGGGCTTGGCCGGCGACCGCATGTACCGCTTCCACGGCATTCTGAATGGCACCTGCAATTTTATTCTGAGCAACATGGAGGACGGGGCTGAATTTGAACCTACGCTGCGCCAGGCGCAGGAACGTGGATATGCCGAAGCCAATCCCACCGAAGATGTCGATGGCTTCGATGCCCGAGCCAAGCTGGTTATCCTTTCCCGTATCGGGTTGCACAAGGAGGTCTTGCCGGAGGAGGTTGCCTGCCGCACCATCCGCGACGTCTCCGCCATCGACTTCGCCTATGCCAAGGACCTGCACTGCACCATTCGGCAGATTTCACGCGCCGAGGTCAGAGACCAGGAACTGCTGGCCACGGTTGGGCCTATGCTGGTGCCGCGCAGTTCTCC
>DASRRN010000570.1:0-8324 GCA_035695685.1 Acidobacteriaceae bacterium
GAGATTGTCCGTTTCTATCGCCAGAAGGCCCGGGTGGCGGGGGTAATTGCTTCGCCGCTGATCTTCTGGGTGGTGCTGGGCGCGGGATTCGCGCATAGTTTTAGCGCCGGAGAAGGAAGCTCTTCTCACTACCTGGCCTACTTCTTCCCCGGGTCGGTAGCCATGATTGTGCTCTTTACCGCGATTTTCAGCATGATGTCGCTGATCCAGGACCGGAACGAGGGTTTCCTGTTATCGGTGATGGCGGCGCCGGTGAGCCGGTCGTCGGTGGTTCTGGGCAAGGTGCTGGGCGGGGCGACCCTGGCTGCGATTCAGGGAATTATCTTTCTCGTCTTTGCGCCGCTGGTAGGGGTGCACCTGACGCCGGCAGCGATCGGCTTGAGCATTCTCGCTGTGATCATGATCAGCTTCGAGCTGACGGCTCTGGGCTTTGCCATTGCCTGGCCGATGGATTCAACGCAGGCTTTCCACGCCATTGTGAATATGCTCCTGATTCCGCTGTGGCTGCTTTCCGGCTCTCTGTTTCCGCTAAGCAAGGCGGCGGGTTGGATGCGCTTCTGCATGATGCTCAACCCTCTGACCTATGGTGTGGAGGCATTGCGGGGCGCCTTGTTTCCCGATGCTTCCAAAGTATTTTCTTTGCCTGTCAACCTGGCGGTCACCGCCGGTGTTTGCGTGCTGACGTTTGCTGCATCCTGGGCGATTGTGAACCGCCGCACCCACCGGCCGGCCGCGTAGCCGGAAAGGACGGAGAAACATGTTAGTCGCGGAAACCAACCAGCGTCCTTCGGTGGCGCTCCCCGTGGCGCTGATCATCGCTGTGAGTGCGGCCGCGGTTTGCTTTCTGCTGTGGCTGCTTTACCTTCATCATCCGCTGGATGCATCGGTCTCGCGGCTGCGCTTTTTGCCAACGCTCAACGCAGTGCTCAACGGCTTGTGCACTGTCGCGCTGCTTGCTGGGTTTTATTTCATTCGGCAGAGGAATATCCCCGCCCATCGTGTGTCTATGGTGATAGCGTTTGTTTTCTCTTCTCTCTTTTTAGTCAGCTACATCACCAACCATGCGCTGCATGGGGAGACGCATTTTCCTGGTTTTGGCACGGTGAGGACGGTATACCTGAGCATTCTGGCCAGTCACATTGTGTTGTCGGTGGTAGCACTGCCGATGGTGCTGACCACGTTCTTCTTCTCGTTGAGCGGCCGATTCCGGCAGCATCGCACGATCGCGCGCTTTACGCTACCCATCTGGCTCTACGTCTCCGTCACCGGAGTGGTGGTGTATGCCATGCTGGCAGCGTGGCGTTGAACGCAGCCACCGCCGTGATGCAAGAGGCGGGACCGCGGCTGGTCAAACCGATACCGGACGACGGCACGGCGCAACTGCTGCGCGCCGGCATCTGGATATTGGTGGTTGGCGGGCTGGCCACGCTGCTGACCGCAACCGTCTTCGGTGGCATTGGCATCCATGGGCCGCATACCAACTCCGGGTGGATGGCGCTGATCCTGGCGATGATGTGCGTGCCGTTTGGCAGCATGCTCACGCTGCTGGGAGCGGCCAAGTGGCTGCGCAATCGGCGGCTGGCGCGCATGAAGAAAACTTAACCAAGGCCAAGTGCTCCACATCTCGTGGGGTTACGAGACGACAGCGCTTACCCCTGAGTTCGTGGTATCCCTTGCAAGTGAGAACAACAAACCGAGTAAGTTCTGCTATGCTTCTGCCTTACTTAAAATAGAAGGAACATCATGCCAAAGAGCGTCAACAAAGTCATCCTCCTGGGGAACGTCGGCAAAGACCCGGAAGTCAAATTTTTACCCAGCGGTTTGCCGGTCGCCAATCTCACCCTGGCCACCTCCGATCGGTTCAAGGACAAAGCCGGCGAGTGGCAGGACCGCACCGAGTGGCACAACCTGACCGCGTATCAACGAGTGGCGGAAATCATTCGCGACTACGTGAAGAAGGGCGCCAAGCTCTACGTCGAAGGCCGCATTCAAACCCGCTCATGGGACGATCAGGCGTCGGGGCAGAAGAAGTACCGCACCGAAATCATCGTCAACGATATTGTGCTGTTGTCGGGCCGGGGCGAGGCAGAAAGTGGTGGCGGCGGACCGCGCTCGAATACGACTTCGTTCGATCAACGGGCACCTGTGCATCATGAGGAGTTTGCCGGCACCGAAATCACCGACGACGATATTCCCTTCTGATCAGGGAGTGGAAGGCGTTCGTTTGAGCGGGCCGGCGGACGGCATCGCCAATTGTACGGGCTAAAGCCCGTACCCTGGAGTTTCTACATATTTCAACACCAGGGCGGCAGGCAGCGGACCCTAGGCGCCATAGTTTGTGACAGGCTATAGCATGATCCGTGCCAGCCCCGGACTTCAGTCCGGCGAAGCGGGTTTTCAAACCCGCGAGAACGTTTTATCTTGCCACTACCGGGCTTTTAGCCCTGGTGAAAATGCCCCCAATCAACCCCATTCGCATCATCAATCCCGAGTTCAAAGACCTTGCACAGACCTGGGGATGGAAGATGATTACAGCGCATGAAAAGATGTACCCGTGACCATCAGGTGGGTACCGCAGTAAGATCCAGTACGCGGGCTTCGGTGGTTGAAAAGCTCCGAACGGCATAGGCAAGGTAAGCATCGTCGGGGTCCTTCGACTCCGCGCCATCCAGCGCGGGTGTCACGCGTAAAATTTGTGAAGCGCTCCGCTCAGGATGACGATTTTGTGGGAGTTTTGAAGAAAAACATTCCCAACAAGTTAGCGCTTATGGACTAGCGTCCTGGGTTAAGTTCAGAAAGTTCAGACGTCCCTTCGGGACCAAATTTCTAAATCTCGGTTCTCATACACCCTCTAGAGCCCCGAGGTCCCTCTTCCCTTCATTTCTGTCGGGCCGGAACTTCTCTACTGGCCTTTGCTAAGCCGGCGATAATAATCGGCCACTGCTTCCTCGTACCCAGGCGGGACTACAGCCTGCTTAGTCGCACGAACCTGGCCTGGCGCCTGATCGTCCGAATCATGACGCAACTGGAGTTCCAGCTTGTCGACACCGGCGAGCACCTCGGTGTGCAGCTGCTCCACCAGTTCCGGATTGCCGGGGAACCGGCGCGGGTCGAGACGCTGCATCTCGCGCGCCAAGTCCTGGACTTCCTTCAGTGCGGCCGGATCATTCTGAGCCAGATGGTGAAGCTGGTTCAGCTCCGCCATCCCCTGCTGGAAAGTACGTTCCGGGTCGGCAGGTATTGGGGTGTTGTCAGGAGCAGCGGCCCGGCCTGATCTGTCGAAATGGTTGTTGCCGGTGTTGACATTGTTCCACGCCGTGCCCACCGCGCCGCCACCGGAGCGCCAATTCCCCACGTCGCCACTCAGGTTATCCTGGGCGACCTGGTTTCCCCCACGTTGATTTACACCGCCGCCCTGAGCAATCTGAGCGCCAGGGCCACCCTGGCTGCTCCAACTCCCTTGCCGTTGCCCGGGCTGTCCACCTTGCCCCGGCTGCTGCCCGGCCTGTCCATTCCGGCCTTGCTGCTGGCCCGGGCCCTGGTGGCCGGGTTGTTGGCCGGGCTGGCGCCCCAAGGGATTCTGTCCGCGCGCGGCGGTCAAAGACTCCACTTGGTCGCGGAACCGTTCAACGTGGTCAAGCGCCGCCGTTTGTTGGCCATCCTGCGACTGACCCTGCCTCGGTATGCCTGGACCCAATCCCTGCTGCGCCTGGTGCACCTGCTGGCTCAACTGGTCGAGACCTTTGCTGATGCCTTCTTCTGTTCCGTTGGAGTTGGGATTGATTCCCCGGCGCAGCCAGTCGGCAGTCCGCTGCACCCGATTCGTCAGGTCGCTCTGATCCATGCCTCCCAGGGCATCGCGCAATTTTGAAGCTGATTGGGGTTGGCTGGGCGCCAGCTCGCGAGCCGTATTCCGCAAATTCTTTTGCAGTTGAGAGAGATCATCGGAGAGTTGCTGCCGATCCTCTGCCAGCTGGTTACGCTGTTGCAGCCTTGCTGCATACTGCTCCTGATTCGATGCACCCGATTGCCCGGTCATGCTCCGAACGCGATCCGCCTGGCCGTGCTCTTCCTTGCTCAACCGGTCGCTTTCGCGAGACAGGGAATCGAGCTTGCCGGTGGCTTGTTGTTGTTGCGTGCTGCTCATTAAACCCGCTGCCTGGCGAAGTTGGTCGGCTGCCCTTTTCGCGGCTTCTGAGCTCTGCTGTTGCCCCGCGCTGCGTTTCATCTCTTCACCTGCATTGCGTAGCCGGTTCAGTGCCTGGGTTACACGGGGGTCGGGAGCGTCTCCGCTGCCATTGGACTGAGATCCACGAGACCGGGCCGACTGCGATTGACCCGACGATCCACCGGATGACGACCCACCCGACGACGATCCACTCGACGAGCCACCCGCGCTCTGTTGTCCCTTTTGGCCGTTCTGCTGACCTTGTTGCCCCTGTTGACTTTGTTGCCCATTCTGACCCTGCTGGCCGTTCTGCGGTTGACCGTTTTGGGCCATCTGTTCCATCTGGTGCTGAAGCTGCTCCGCCTCACGACGCAGCATCTCTTGCTGCCAGCGCTCCTGCATCGTTTGCGGGTGGTTGCGTTGTTGCTGCGCCAGCTCTTCCTGGCGCCGCGCTAAAGCATCGAGCTTCGCCAAGGCGTCGTCGACTGCTTTCGCCTTTTGGTCTGCCGCTGAGCCGGTCTGCGCCGTCTCGTACTGATTCTTCTCTGTGTCCAGTTCGAGATCGAACAGACTGGCAAGGTCGCGACCCGCACCACCGCCCCCGCCACCACCGCCGCCCTGCTGGCCAAACGCAACCTCTATCTTGCGGAACGTAGCCTCCGCGCGCAGCAGATACTGCAGGGCTTTCTGTTCCTCTGGGATGGCGTCGTGCCACTGCATTACCTTCAGCTTCTCGGAGGACGGCGTCATGGCCGCGGCGGCCGCTTGCATGTCGTGCCCGAAGCTGTTGAATTCCTCATTGGCGGACGATAAATCCCGGCTATCCATGCGCGCCGCCAGAGACAATGCCTGTTCCTGCAATTTCGTCTGCACTCCGGAGAGGAATTTGCCCGCATCCGCCGCGTCCTTTGCACTCCCCGCCTTTTCGTTCTGACGCTTCCAGGTTGCGGCGATCAGCTCCTTCTCGCGCTTCGAGATATCGGTCTGGCTCCCCGCTCCGCCCCCGCCACCACCGCCGCCGCCCATCTGCTGCGATTGAGAGAACTCACGCTCGAATGGATCCGCCTGGATAAAGGCCATGTCCGTGCGCGCTTCCGCATGACCATCCTTAGCGGTGGCATAAAGGCTAACCAGATCTCCGGGAATGAGCTTGAAATCCTCCAGGCTCAGGGTCGTCGAGCCACTCACATTTTTCGCACCTGGCTGTTGTGACAGGTCGATGGTCTTTTCCGGTCCACCGTTCACGGAGTAGTGGAGGCTCACTTTGTTCAAGCCAAACTCATCCGCTGCCTTCACCCCGACCGTAACTTCCTCGATGGGACTGGCGCGGTAATCGCCAGTGGGGCGGTCGATGGCGATTTCCGGTGGGTTCGCTTTGTCGGTCGCAATAAAGTAGTCCTCCGACAGGCGAACAGGCTGGCCCTGGTCGAGTGCGGCAACATGATAAGCGCCATCCTTTTGCATCAGGATGGAACCCTTGTAGACGTTACCCTCGCCGCCGCTGAGGGTGATCTGCTTTCCATCATCCAGAGTGAGTTGCCCGTTGCGCAGCGGCCGATCCATTCGGACCGTCAGCTCTGCATTGGTGCCTTCGATAGCGCGCAGATCTCCACCGTGCTCTTCGGTGACCTCATGCATACCGGTCCATTTCGGGTAGTGATACGTGACCCGCAACTGCTTGACCGACGGCAAATCAACCACGCGGACTTTGTAGTGACGTGAAGTGAGTGGGCCGGCTTCTACGTAATACTCGACGTCTTCAGGAAGCCCGGCAAAAAGGAACTGAAAATTGGAGGGATCCGTGGGCTGCATCGCAACTGGCTCCCAGCCAGCCTTACCCGTGCGTCCGGAATCCTTGTACCGCGCAAACAGCCTGACCTTCTCCGGTTTGAGACCGATGATTCGCGCAGTCACCAGCTGATCGGCGTTGCGGCGGACGGCAACATCGCCGGGTGTAACCCGGATGTCATAAAGCGGCATAGCTTTGGGCCCGGTCCAGAGCAGGGAAGCGCCGTATCCGAGATACCCAGGACCTGCGGCGACCAGCCACACAAGAACCGCCACGCATGCCACGCCGGCGCCGGCCAGGAAATAAAGTTTGTTGTTCGGTAGCAGGTTGGCCGGCTGCGCGTCGCGGGCCACCGAAAGCGTGTCCGCGGCAAGCAGTTCGAGAAAAGGATCGTTTCCTTTGTTCTCCCGATCATCGAAAGTGAGCAGCCGCTGTTGGAATTCCGGATAAGCGGATTCCGCCACCACCGTGGCGCGGCGCCGCGTGAGACGCAGCAGAGGAAGCGCAAGAGCGAAAGCTCCGGCACAAGCGAGAACCAGCAGCAGGAGAGAACGAGCGCCGGTCAACCCCCGTACCGGAAAGGCAAACCTGTTGAGGATAAGAACCAGGAAGACGGTGGTGATCAGGGCCGTGGCCGTGAGTATGGCCACTCCACGCAGAGATACACCCAGACGCAATCGCTGGTGCAATTGGTGGATATAGAGGTTGAGCCTATGCTGATTCGACGTAGGATTCGAATTGGGGTTGGCGTTGCTCATGCCTCCTCCCTCTGTGTGCCGAGGTAGCGGCTGGCAACGATGGACTCGGCAACCGCCGCCACCAATACAAGCAGCATAACGTACCACCAGATACTATGGGCTGTATTTTTTTCCTGCACGTAACCCACGGCGGCCGCGGGTGTCGGGGAATGGCCGCCCCAGAGTTGCAGAAGATCCTTTGCAATTGGCTCCAGGTTAGACTCGCGGCGATCGGGGTTCACCGCGATCAGCGCATCCTTGCCGTTTGCGAAGCGGATGCGATAGAAGCCTGCGCGCGTCAACTGGAACGACTGCGCCGCGGCGGCTTCTGTGAGCGACAAGGCGCGATGGCCGTCGGGATCGAGGATCTCGACGCCAGCGGACGGATTGCGCGCCGCAGATGTTCGCAAGGGAACAAACGAATCGACCAGCCTGCTGCTACTCACGTTTTCGCTCCCGGAAAGATAACGTGCAGTCCTATCAACAAACGGTACAAATGCAGGCCGGACAGGAAGGTCGTTGGTCAGATTGTCCAATCCGGATGCGAAGAGAAGCACATGGCCCTCGCCAAGCTGCTTCTCCAAGAGCAGTGGGGTGGAGTCGGTAAGCCGCGCGATCACACGTGCCTGGCCCGCATCCACGCCGGCAACGTAGTAAACCTTCAGATCGGCCCATCCAGTTTCATTCATCACCGCATGAGTAAGGTCAGTCTGCCCCACGGTGGCGTAGCCGTTTCGGGTAAAGACGTGAGCGTCCGAAGTATATCCGCCGTAGATGGGAATGCGGGCATGGTGGGCGGCCGAGGTTCCGGTCGCAATCAGCACACTGCCGCCGCTTTGCACGTAGCGTAACAGCGCATTTTCAAAAATCGAAGGGAGCGCCATGGCGTCGGAAAGTACCACGAAGGCGTACTTCGACGGAGCAATGTCCGCGGACTTCTCGCTGTCGATCGACTGCACCGTGAAGGCAGCCTGGTTGGCTGCGGATAATGCGGCGCTGAAATAAACAGGTGAGCGTGAGTCGCTGGCCTGGTGCACGAACAATACGCGTTCCGGGTCGGATCGTTTGACCGCAAACACGCTTACGTCATCCGCGGGAAAACCGTCGGCGGGACCGTTGGTTGGATCGATCCTGATGGCGCAATGGTTCAATCCGTAAGGCACGTCGAGCGGTTGAAATTCAACCAAGGCCCGGCCATCGGCCGGTACCTCTACCTTGCGGGTGGCAATCGTGTTGCCGTTGACAACGAGCGAGACAGTCTTGGATGCGGCCGGGGTTCCGTAGCCCGCGATCACTGCCTGTACCCGCGATTTCTTAGGATCTTTCGGGTCGGCAAGCTGAGCCGGTGCGTTAACCCCTTCGACCGTCCAGTTCGGCGTGGCCGCGTTTCCTACAGGATGCGGAACAACCGATACATTGGCGGGCAACTCAATGTCGGAGAAGTTTGCCGGCATGCCGGTCTTCTGCATATCGCTGAAGAGGTGCAGCTCGACGGGTGTTCGCACTGTCTCCACCAGGGCGCGGACTCCGTGCGCAAGCTCACCCAGGTTTGCCCGCGAGTCTGTCGGCTGGATGCTTTCGACTGCGGATCGCAGAGCCCCTGCGTCTTGAATAGGCTGGGTCAACACTG
>DASRRN010000571.1:0-2750 GCA_035695685.1 Acidobacteriaceae bacterium
ACTCGTGGCGACCCGAGATGATGCGCGGTTTTCGGAGCGGTTGGACGAAATTCCTAAGCGATTGTATCTACAGTAGGAAAGTGGTTGCGGGGGCTGGATTTGAACCAGCGACCTCCGGGTTATGAGCCCGACGAGCTACCAGGCTGCTCCACCCCGCGAAGTCATCATAGCGGATGCTTGGGGTGCGGTCAAACGCACGCTCGCGGCCTACCTTTGCGATCTTTGAGCGGCAGTAGATTCAGCTCTGACTACCGGCGGCAGGAACGTGAATCGTCCCCATCAGGACGTCTCGCACCTTGCCGGCCAGCTCGTCCGGACCAAACGGTTTCTCGATGAAAGCCGTCCCGGGATTCAGAATCCCGATATTGATCGCGTCGTCTTCCGTGTACGCAGACATGTAGAGCACCTTCAGGCCCGGCCTCAGCTTCGCCAGCCGAGCAACCAATTCGCGTCCCTTCATTCCGGGCATGACGACATCGGTGAGTACTAAGTCGATCGTTTCCTGGTGGGACTCCACGAACTGAATGGCATCCGTGGAGCCCCTCGCCTCCAGGACGGTGTAGCCTCTCAACTGCAAAAACTCGCGCGTCATGCGACGAACTGCGTCATCATCTTCCACAATAAGAATTCTTTCTTCGTGCCCAAGGAAGCGAACCAGCGGCGTTGGCGCGTCGGCAGCGGCCTCAACCGGTTCCTCAACTCGCGGAAGGTAGATTTGAAATGTTGTCCCCGATCCGGCTTTGCTGGAAACCGTGACGCAACCGCCGCTTTGGTTCACGGTCCCGTAAACAGTTGCCAAGCCGAGTCCAGAACCCCTGCTTTTGTCCTTTGTAGTGAAGAATGGCTCAAAGAGGTGCGCTTGGGTGGCTTCGTCCATGCCATGCCCGGTATCGCGCACACTCAGCACCACGTGGGGACCTGCTCGCATTCCCGGGTGAGTGCTGATCCACGCCTCATCCAGGTCGCAGTTTTTCGTCTCGATCCTCAACTCGCCGCCGTCCGGCATAGCATCTCGTGCATTGAATACCAGGTTCATGATCACCTGCTCCAATTGCGCCGAATCGGCCTTCACGTGGCCCAGTTGGGGATGGAGATTAATCTTCAGGCTGATATCGTCACCGAGCACGGGTGGCAGCATCTCTCCCATCTGAGTGATTAGCGTATTGAGGTCCAATACGCGGGCCTGCAGTACTTGCTTGCGGCCGAAGGCTAAGAGCTTCCTCGTCAATGAAGAGGCTCTGTCGGCGGCCTTCACGATTTCGGTTAACTCCTGGCGCAGCGCGGAACTAAGGCCAGTGGCGTTCAACGATAGCGAAGCTTGGCCGCGGATGACCATCAGTACGTTATTGAAGTCGTGAGCGATGCCACCGGCCAGCCGCCCGACAGCTTCCATCTTTTGCGCCTGGCGAAGCGCTTCCTCGGCTTGCTCGCGCCCGACAATTTCCTTTTCCAGTTCAAGATTCGAGGCCTGCAATTTTTTCACATGAAGCAGCGACGATTCCGACATATACACCGCGAATCCGAGCACGATAGCCATCAGAATACCTCCGCCGAAAACCAGCCCCGGCAGAGGTGATCGCGCGTACGCAACTACTCCAGCTTTCGGCCATGCCCTCACTCGCCAGGATAGCCCCTCGACTTGTATATCGGCTTCCTGAGCATAGCGCTCTCGAGTCGGTGGGGTCGGGGTGCGACTGTAAATTTCCTCCCGGCCTTCAGAAACAACAACCCAATAGTCGGGGGCAACGTCCTGGAGGACAGAGGAGAGCAATGCCTGGTAGCGGAACACGCCAACCAGGAAACCCCTCCATTGCTTGTGCGAGAATACGGGCACGAAGACCAGGAAGCCCCGACCGCCCTGTCGCAGGTCGGTTGGGGACGTGGAGGTCACGCTCGCGCTGTTGATCGCGTCTTGAAGCTTGCTCCGCTGGCGCGGGTCAACGCCCAGGTTTGCGCCAATCTCGCGTTCATTCCCTCTCTGAGGCTCTACCCAAACCACATGGAATGTCGGATCTACCCATTCGATGGCCTGATAAGCCGGGTAGCCGCTCATCACCAGGCTCGCATCGGACTCCATATCTTGATCGGTAAGGCGCTCTGGTTCTTCCTGCCAGCGCCCTGCGAGGCGTTCCAGCGAAAGAATGCGCGCGCTCAATTCCGATTCTGTCTTGGCCTTTACGAATAAGGCCTGCTCTTTCGCGTTGCCCTGAAGTTCAACGCGCCGGTTGGTGAGTAACAACTGCCAAAGAACTAGAGCAGCGATGATTGTAAGCAACCCGAAAATGGCGGGCAGCAACAACCGGTCGATTAAGCCTCTGTGCATCCGTTCCCTCAAATCTGTGTAACGTGAGTGCCGCGTGCTTTCAACTGCTTCCCACACCGCAACCGAGCCATCGACGCCTTAGACGCCCCAGGAACGCTTGCGGGATGCAACGGAGGAACTTTTATTTGCAGTAGTCGCCAAGCTTCGGCTGATATCCGCTTTGAAGCGCCTGACCTTGCGTCATGATGGCCCCCGGCTCTAGCGTCCTGAAATCCGGACTGCGGGCGCAATAATAGAATCCGCTATGCTGAACCGTCCATACCGGCAAAGCCGCTGTCGCCGGGTTGATCGTTTTGGCGACGTCCAAGCCGAGCAGAGCCTTCAAACTCTCCATGAAGCTGCCGTCTTGCTGCACGGGCGCAACCGCTACCCGCACAACCGGTACCGGGGCGGAGGAGTCGGCGCCGGTCGAACCAGTTCGGGATCG
>DASRRN010000572.1:0-8352 GCA_035695685.1 Acidobacteriaceae bacterium
GTTGTCCGCACGAAGAGGGCATTGACTACCCTGACGGCCAGGCCTGTCCGCAATGCCCTTTCTGGGCAGGCCGTGACCGTTTCACCCATGAGCGTATCCACTAGCAGTCCCGCGGAATCGCGCTGAGAATATTTTCCTCTCGCTGGGCCCGCCTGTCCCGGCGTGCCGTGGAGGGACCTGCTGTTCTCTTCCGGTGCTCACACCCCGAACCCAAGATTACTGTGTTGGCCTCTACGTCAGAGCGCGTGTATTGCTTCACTCGCTTTCCTTCTCTTGACGGCGCCGAGCCATCTCCGCCACCACCGCGCCTTTTTTGGTTAAGCGATGTCCGAGCCGCTCATAGAACCTTTGCGCCGCGTTTCTAGGAACGTCGATATTCAAGTGGGTACTTCCAGCAGTACAGCTAAGGAGTTCGTGCTACTTCTTAAGTAACTCATTCCCAATAACTTGCGTCGAAATAGGCAGATAAGTCCCGGCAAACGCGCCAAGGTCAAGGAACGAGGTCACGCCTGTATTTAGGCGCAAAAACCAAAGATGTGATCTAAATCCAAGGCGAAAGCGATAGGAGAATCTTAGGATGATTCCCGACGCGTCACTCGACATTTCACGCCGTCAGTTTCTTACTGCTGGAGGCCTGACGGTCGCAGCGGCTTGCCTTGCCCCAAAACACCTGATCGCCCAGACAAGTAGCATCGTTCCGGGTGCGTTCAAGGAAGCTGCAACAGCAAAGGTCACGGTTCAAAACCTTCGACACAATATCAGTGTCCTTTTGGGCGCTGGTGGAAATATCGCCGTTCTGACAGGCCCTGACGGAAAGCTGGTGGTGGATGCGGAGATCGTCACCGCACGTCCAAACGTCTCGAAAGCCCTCGCAAGCATCAACGCGGATCCGATCAAACAACTGATCAACACCCACTGGCATTTCGACCATACCGGCGGCAACGAGTGGGTCCATGAAGCCGGAGCCAGTATCCTGGCGCACGAAAACACGCGCAAACATCTTCCAAGGCCACGTTCGTCGGAGGAAACTTTCAGTACACTTTCCCAGCCGCGCCGGCGGGTGCGATTCCTTCCACCCTCTTCAAAGACGAACACACTCTGCACATTAACAACACCACTCTCATGCTGAAGCACTACTTACCTGCCCATACGGACTCCGATATCTCCGTGCATTTTCCTGAGGCCGACATTCTCCATACCGGAGACACTTTCTGGAACCGTGATTACCCCTTTATCGACTACTGGACGGGAGGAAGCATCGAGGGCCAGATACGCGCGGCAGGAGCGAACATCGCAAAGGTGAGCAGCAAGACGATCGTCATTCCCGGGCATGGAGCCGTGGGCGGCAAAGCTGACCTGATCCTATTTCGAGACGTTTTGGTTGATATCCGCGATAAGGTTGCGGCTCTCAAGAAACAGGGTAAGCCCCTGCCTGAAGTGTTCGCCGCTAAGCCTAGTGCGCGCTATGACGCGGAGTGGGGCAACCTGTTTCAAAATGCAAGTAACTTCATTGCGCTCGTGTACCAGGGCGCTTGAAACCATCTGGGGCTGCAGCTTCAGCTCTTGAGGAATGCCAGCAGGTCGGCGTTGATCTTCTCCGCCTGCGTAGTAGGCATGCCATGCGGAAAATCCTTATACGTAATCAGCGTCCCATTCTTCAGCAGCTTTGCCGACTTCGGCCCAGCCGCCACATACGGAACAATCTGGTCATCCTCGCTATGCATCACCAGCACCGGAATCGTGATCTTCTTCAGATCCTCGGTAAAGTCCGTCTGCGAAAACGCCACAATCCCGTCATAGTGTGCCTTAGCGCCGCCCATCATCCCTTGCCGCCACCAATTTGCAATGGTGGCCTCCGCCGACTTCACTCCCGGCCGGTTAAATCCATAAAAAGGCCCCTCCGGCAGGTCGCGATAGAACTTTGACCGGTTCGCCGCAAGCTGCGCCTGCAGATCGTCAAACACTGACTTCGGTAGGCCCTCTGGATTGGCCGCCGTCTTCACCATCAGCGGAGGCACCGCGCTGATAATCGCAGCCTTGTACACCTCCTGTTGCCCACGCCGGGCCAGATAGTGCACCACCTCGCCGCCGCCCGTCGAGTGTCCCACATGGATCGCGTCCTTCAGGCCGAGATGTGCTGTAAGCGCCGCCAGATCATCCGCATAATGATCCATATCGTGCCCATCGGCCACCTGCGTCGAGCGTCCATGCCCACGCCGGTCATGCGCTATCACGCGATAGCCCTTACCCAGGAAGAACAGCATCTGGTTGTCCCAGTCGTCGGCCGAAAGCGGCCACCCATGGCTGAATACGATCGGCTGCCCCGAACCCCAGTCCTTGTAAAAAATCTCAACGCCGTCTTTGGTTGTGATGGTGGGCATGTGGACTCCTTTGACCATTTGCAATTAATGCCCGGCAATTAGATCACACCTTCGCGTGCTTATGCCTGTTGATTCCAAGGTGCTCCCTGGGTCCCCAGTCACGTGGCTATCAGGAGGCAACCCCGAATGGTCCTAGCAGGCCAATGCTCTGGTCGAGATCAGTTTAGCCCCAGAAAGCGGATTAATACCGGATGCCGCAGCATACCGCGATACACCCTTCCGAATTGCTGGAGCCTGGCCGACTTTCCGGGAGCAATCAGGGGAGAAACTGTGTTGAGCAGAAAACAACCGGGTCGGCTCATCCACAAGTGATAACTGACGCCTAGGGCAGTTATCTACTCAGAACTCGAGGTCTGGTATTGAGATTTTCGTCTGCCAGTGGACATCCTCTGGTCAATTGCTATTCAAATCCGTCATTTGTCGCAATGACATCCTGTTTCCTGTTTCCTGTGGCCTCTGCATTATGGTGTGGTGGGTTTGGTTCGGCCGCCGAGGACCCCATTGGATTCCTGCGCCGACCGCCGGACTGACGGTGCTGCTCGTGGTTTCGAACGCTCTCGCAGACGAGGTGTTCTATGGGCTCCTCTCTCATCCGGCGGCTCTTCGCTTCGATGGGAATTTCGTGGTATTTCAGCGATACGTATATGGAAATATGCAGCTTTCCTAACGTTTCTTCTCTTTGGTGAACGGAGAGACCATGCAGGCAGACAATGACCCTCAAGGTATCGAAGATCCCGAGGTTCTGGAACAACAACGCCGCCGCATAGCCGCAATCCAACAACGAGTGAGCGCCTTGGGTGGTGGTGAACAGACCAACTGACTCGTTCAGAGGAATGTCGAGTTGAGGTAGCTTCCAGTTCACTCGGACCTTAGCCGGTTTATCGTCCACTAGCGTTGAGGCCCATCGATACCTGAGGGCGACGCTCTACCGGTTGCAATGTATCGGTCAGATCGAGCATCGCCGCGATCCCCGGATGCTCAAGAACGGATTCCAGCTAAGGAGAGCTACTCGGTAGAAGACTTCTCGCCGGCGACCCATTTGTGTTCCAGCTTGGTGCGCCCGGTGGCCGGGTCTTCGATTGCCTCATCTGGAAATCGTTGATAGCTGCCTTTGAAAACTGGTACGTCTCGGGAAACGCTCACATAATCGAGGTCGTCGGACGATGGTTTACCGTCTGGCGCTGGCTTTGAATCCCTCATGGCAGTAACCATTTCCACCAACGCCTTTTCCAGCTCGGGATCGAGTTTTACCGGCTGGTTGTCTTTGGTTTTCCAGTAAGGAAGATATTTATTCCAGAGCCTGGTCGTAAGAAATGTGTCGTCGTCCGGGGGATGAGGCGCGAATTTGTGCAGGCCCCTCTTTCGTTCTTCGGGCGGTAATTGTGAATAGAGTTCATGGAGCCGCTTCAGGTCTTCTTTCAGATCGATGCCGTTGACGAACTCTTGGCTCGGCGCCAGGAACAACGGCGCGACCTGCGCGTGGAAATTATCTCTCGACGTAAACACGGAACAGAACGGCAGATAGTAAAGATAAGCCAGATCGATCTGATGGCTTGGCTTCACGTTTCGCAGGAGCGTCGTGCGAAGCGCAAGGCAAAAAAAGATGTTGATCGAAAGCATGAAAATGAAATATCGATACCATTCGCGAAGAGCGGGTCGGCGTTTCTCTATCCAATCGGCGACAACCCAGTCGATGCATTCCGGAACGCGGAGGAGTTCGAGTCCGAATCTAAGCAGCCATTCGGGATTGAGATTGTCGATGATGATGTCGGTGAGTTGCCGGGCATCCGGAAGAGACTTCGGCTTTCGCCATGGGCCGAGTTGCGTGAGGACATTATCAGCCATTGCGGTAAGGTCGCCGCTCTATGAACGCACTAAATTGCGGGAGAAGGATGTTGTGAAAGTCGCAAGGTTCGCGTTTTCGTTGGCAAGGCTTTCATGAAAGAGTGTTATTGCGTACTACGCGAAAGTGCCTGGCGAAATCTTTCCCGTCGTAAAGGGTCAGCGTCATGGCTCGCTCCTCATGCTGGAGAATTCCACGGATGGAAGAGCACATATCCGTTAACTCGCCCTTCCGCTTCTGAGTTTGCCCGGCCCGATTGCCCTCGGGTACGCAGTTGCCCCGCCTTCGAGATCCCGAATCAGGACGAAGTTGCGGGACGCCCCCGAAACTCGTCCGATCATTTGCAGATCGTCTGAACCATCTGGCTGTGCCTCCCACCCCATTTACGGGCCTACGTCGCGCTGGGGCACTGATGGCGGTGGTGCGGCATTGGGATCGACCACACTCTGCGGTTCGAGAATGCGAAACACTGTTTCGTAAAGGGGTGGGATATCGATTTTAGCAGTAGGGGTGTTCGCGACGGAGTTAACCCCGATGACGAAGACCAACTCGTCTCCGGGACGGCGAAACCATTGAACGGTATAGCCATACGATTGACCCGTATAGGTCCACACAATTGGACTCTTCAAAAAGGGTTGCCAACCCTGGACGATGCCCATCGAAAAGCCGGTACGGTCATCCTTTGAGACGGCCGCAATCGGCTGCCCCGAAAATTCAGACACAAGCGAGAACAGTTCTTCGTTTTGTTTGGGTGGCAGCACCGTGTCACTGAACATCGCCCTTACCCAACGGCTCACGTCCGACAGGCTCGCGACGATCCCTCCCGAGGCGTCATAAATGGAGAGGTTGCCAGTCTTCAGGTCTTGTCCAAGCAAGCTATCGATCGGGAATTGCGGACAAGGCGGGTCGACGTGCGTAAATTCTTTGCAATATGACTGGTTGAAATATCCACTCGGCATAAGATCGAGCACCCGCTTCGGCGGCACTCGCGGACGATAATAGGTCTCGTGAAGTTGCAAGGGCTCAAAGATCATTTCCTTGAGCGCGTTCGCATAGGACATGCCACTGGCCTTGCTGACGATCATCCCAGCCAGAATGTATTGCGTGTTGATGTACTGCCAGGGAGCCGAACGCTTGTCCGTTCCGGGGTAGACATAGCCCACCAGCTCATCTTGCTCGAAGGTCCGATGAATGTCTGCGGCCAAGTCGGCCTCGAAAGCCGTGTCAAATACATAGTCGTCGTTGACCGGCGCTGTCATGTTTAGCAATTGCTGGATGGTGATGGATGACCAAGCGGGATACTGAGGTAGCCACTTGCCGACTGTGTCGTGGATATCCAGCACACCCTCCGCCTCCAGCTTCAAGATCAGAACGGCGGTGAAGCTCTTGGATATGCTTGCGATCCCAAACAGAGTGTCCGGGCAGAGGGGTTCCTCGTCCTGAAGCGACGTGCTGCCGCTGGCGATATCGAGCGCGGGCCCAGTGGCCGAGAAACTGACATGCAGGCTGACACCAGAGAAGCCATCCGCCTGGTGGAAGTTGGCAAAGTAGTTGTCGACCGCCCGCTGTAAGGCGTGATAATGGGAATCGCTCTGGATTGCGGCGTGGTGATCTTGCTCGCTCCGGCAGCGGCCATAGGCTGGGCTGACACTCACACATACGAAAGCGACGATGGACAGTCCGGCCAGAGTGGCCGCGCGCAAGCTAAGAAATGATGTTCTATGCAAGATCTTTCCCTCCAATCGAGACCGATATCCATCTAAATCCCCTTGGGGAACTGCTCTGGAAACAGGTAGTAAGCAAGGCCGATGAAGATGTCCGTCGTTGAAGAAATACTGTCACCGCTGTTGTTTCCGATGACGACGAAGGTGGCATCGCTGCCGGGGAGATAAAACATTGCAGACGAATAGCCGAGAACAGCGCCGTTGTGCCCAAGGAATCCACTGAGCTTGAGGATGCCCAGTCCGTACCCGGTTGCGCTCCCGCCGCCGGTGAAGGGGTTTGTCTCCAGACGCAATTTCTGCGTTGCTGGGCTTAGCAACTTGCCCGTAGCAAGGGCCTTTACCCAGATGCGGAGGTCTCTTAAGGTGGAAATCATGGCTCCCGCGCCTGCGGGGAAATCCGGGTTGATTTCCGTAATCTCCCTCGGCAAGGCATCGGTAATGGGATAATACCCACGCGAAAAAGGCGCTGGGAGGTCCGGTGTGCTGGGGTACGACGTTTCCCGCATGCCGAGTTTGTCAAGGATTTCGGTTTGAATCACGTCACCCAGTTTGCGCCCCGTTATCTTTTCAACGATTAAACCAAGCAACACATAATTGCTGTCGCTATACGCCACCGCGGTGCCCGGTGCGAAGGCGGGTTTATGGCTTTCGATAACAGGAATCACGTCCTGTGGCGTCCAGCCCGGCAGCAGCGGGTCGTCAACAAATTTCTTCACCAGTTCTTCATCTGAGGTGAAATCGTAAACTCCTGCGGACATATTGAGCAGTTCTTTGATGGTGATCTGGTTGCCGTTCGGGATGCCGGGAATAAACTTCTCCAGATTATCTTGCAAGCGGAGGTTGCCCTTATCCACCAGTTGAAGGACTGCCGTAGCCGTAAAGGTCTTGGTGTTGCTCGCAATGCGGAAGTGGTCATCAAAGCGTAAAGGCGCGTTGGTCGAGAGGTCGCCGGTGCCAAACGCCCGAACGAATTTTCCTTTTCCAGGTACCCAAATTCCGACCACGAGCCCGGGTGTGGCGGTGGCAGTTCTTCCGGTTTCGGCTATTGCGGTAAGAGCCCGCACGGTCTGATCGTCAAGCCCTGCGAGCGATTCCTGGGCGGTTGCTCGGGCCAACGAAGTCATGATGAGGATTGCGGCTGCTACAGGAACGAATATGTTTTTCATCATCTGCGCCTCACTGGGATATCAAAGGTGTCCAAGCAGATCATGAGCCTCGCGGTCTCCATCAGCCATTTGGGGCCCGATAGGGGGATGGCCCATTCCGGCTGTTTTCTTGTGCGTCTTGAACGACTTTGTAAAGAGTTGAAGTTTGGGGGGACGGAAGCCGAACCAACCAGGGTAAATTTACACGCATCAATGAGCACCTCGCTAGCGGTTTTTAACCGGACGCAGTCACGCTGGCCTAATGTGCGGTCTCCTTCCCCAAAGTTCGCAGCATGCGAACGACGCTCACAGTGAGCCGTGCTCATAGGACAGGAGTCTGGGAAAAACACTATCTAACACAATCCGCGCAGTTTATAAAGCGCTTGGCGGCGGGTGAAAGGACTCTCATGCACTATAAGCGACAAGGTCCAACGTTTTGAATGCGGAGTTCTCTTAGCTACTGCAACTTCGCGCTTTCGCCTTTTGCAGGACAGGGATATCAGGGTCCGCATCTTTCCATAGCGTAAGGAAATCCTGGTAGGCCGCCTTAGCCTTGGGGATGCCGCCCTGCAACACATATGCGCGACCGAGGCCAAGATAGGCAAGCCCACCGATGGGCTGGTTCAGGACGAGATCGCGATGATCGAGGATCTTCTGGAATTCGGCGGCTGCCTCGCTACATTTGCGAAACTTGAAACTCCAGTCACCAGATCGCCGCCTCGCCAGCATTTCGAAGCCAGAGGATTTCGCGTTGCCGGCAAGTCAGCAAATCGGACCCTTGAACGTCGATAAGCGGCCTGGCGCGACTGTCCGGGATGCCGGTTATACGGCCAAGTGCCGAAGACATAGACGGATCTGGAGCGTTCAATGCGTGCATTGGCCTGTTAACCGGCCAATCGGTGCCCATTCTCGGGCTGTTCAGAATATCGCGCGTACTAAGCTCGCCCGGCCGAATCCGTGGGCCACATGGCTCTCCAGACCTCCGGTCAGGCAAGAACTGGAATCACTCGATTCCGAGTTCAGAAATCCGAGCTGAAAGATAATAAACTGCCCTTCTTCCCCGCACTACATCAAGCTACCTCAGAATTGCGCTGTTTAAAAACATTGGCCGGTTATCTCCCTGTTCTCGCCAATTGAGATAGTGTAGGTGCGACTGTTCAAGCGCGATAAGCGATAAAGTTCAACATCTAATGGCGGAAATCCTCTTCGTTACCGCAACTTCGCGTACTCCGCTTTGGCCTGCTGAAGGACAGGAATAT
>DASRRN010000573.1:0-5610 GCA_035695685.1 Acidobacteriaceae bacterium
TCGCATTACAAACCGGATGAAGAATTTCGACAGCGGCTTGAAAGCGTAAAGCGGCTGGCAGAAGAAGCCCTTCGCTCGGTGAGGAATCTTGCTCTACTGGTGCGGCCTTCCATGCTCGACGATCTGGGCCTGGAGCCAGCGTTGCACTGGCAGGCAAAAGAATTCTCACGCAGATGCGGTATCCCTGTTTCCTTGAACATTGAAGGCAAACTCGACAATCTGCCTGAGGCCCTTAGACTGTGTTTGTACCGTGCCATTCAAGAGGCCATGACCAACTGCGGGAAGCATGCCGACGCCAGCCGCGTCACCGTCATCGTAAAGCAGGACGAAACTCGAGTACTAGCGTCTGTGCACGATGACGGGAAGGGATTCGACGCCCTGCTCAAGACCCATGGTCTGGGATTGCTGGGCATGACTGAGCGGGTGCGCGCCTTACAGGGGCGTATGTCCGTATCGTCAGACCCCAGTTCCGGTACATTGATCAGCCTGGAATTGCCCGCCACATTCGATCCCGGCGCCGCGGGATGACCCGGTTTTCACCGGGTCCGCTATTTTCTCCTGTCATTTAGGATTGTCAATGGTGTCTCCACGGGATTCGTTTCCGACCCGCCTCCGCCTATCGTTGTGTTAGCGCTGAACTTGCTTCTCCAACGAGAGGGGGCCGATGATCAACCTTGTACTACACCGTCCAGGACGACAAGTCGATATTCCGAAGAAGCGATGGATTCCAGAAGGCCACAAACAACATGATAGTCAAGGTGCTCATTGCGGACGACCATGGGGTGGTGCGCAAGGGCCTGCGGCTGCTGCTGGAGCAATATCCCGAGCTCGTCGTCGTTGGAGAAGCGGCCAATGGACGGGAAGCGGTGACGATGGCCGCAGCCCTTTTACCACAGGTCGTCGTCCTGGATGTTGCCATGCCGATCTTGAACGGCATCGAAGCGGCCGAACAGATCTTGAAGGTGAATGGCCTGATTGGCGTTATTTTGCTCACGATGCATGCAGATGAGAGCTACGTATTGAGGGCACTTCACGTGGGCGTAAAAGGTTACCTGTTGAAAGAGTCAGCGGAAGACGATCTTCTGTTGGCAATAAGGTCTGTTGCTCACGGAAAACCTTTCTTTAGCCGAGCTATCAACGAAGTGCTGCTTGAGGACTATATGCGGGTTCTTAAGCAACAGGGCCTCTCAGATACTTTTGACCTTCTCACTACCCGGGAAAAAGAAGTGCTTCAACTACTTGCGGAAGGAAGAACCAACAAAGAAGTGGCGACGCTGTTGGACGTGAGTCCGTACACAGTCGAGAGCCACCGAACGAACCTGATGCAAAAGCTAAATGTGCACAATACAGCCGAGATCGTTCTTTACGCCGTGCGAAAAAGGCTGGTTAGCTGACCGTGGTTCTCTGGAGTGAAATGGTGTCCATCTAACCGGTAGTTACCAGAATACCCACCTGGGCACAAGGCAAACAACAGGGCACGCTCAAGTGCGCCCGGGGACGGTTATGTTCAGACAAGGCGATGTATTTAACAACCCGGTCACTGGCGAACGAGCGACCATCCTTCTTGGCACTCGTGAAACGAGGGGCGAGCGGTTGGTAGCGGAAGTGGAGCTGCGGGGAGCGGGCTTCGGTTTCGCACTGCACTCGCATCCGTCTATTCATGAACGGCTGACCGTGGTAAGCGGCCGCGTTGGCATCATCATCCAGGATGCAATTTCGATTGCGGAGCCAGGCAGGATGATCGAGATTGCCCCCGGAGTGCCTCACCGGTTCTGGAACGCCGGAATCGTCGCCGCGAAGTTGAAGCTTGACATCAGACCGGCCAAACGCTTCGAAGCATTCATACGAAATATGATCGGCCTCGCCCAGGATGGCAAGACGGATCCAATGGGCATGCCGAATCTTCTACAGTTTGCCGCGATAGCGACTGAATTCGATGATGTCATCCAATTCCTAAGTCCTCCCCGTCTCATACAGAGAATGCTGTTTCCGATTCTCACCCCCATAGCTGGATTGCGTGGCTACCGCGGGTCATACAGCGAATATGTCTTCCGGTCGCCGTCGGAACGGGTTCAGCGTGAGCCGAAGACGCGCATGCTCGAGCAGTTTTAAACGTCTCGGCGTCTTTCACTGAGATGCGAGTGGTCCTGCTGAGGATCATCGAGGGGTTGTTGATGTTAACTAGATTGAGGGACAGCGTCCATTGCACAGAGGCACCCGACCAAGCCTCCGGAACGGCCTTCAGATCCTTTGGAGATAGGGCCGGCTGGTTCAGATCGAGCATGTTTCTCGATGTACCCATTATTATTTCGGCATTGCTGCTAGGATTCCTCATTGGAGTTTGCGGCGTAGGCCTCGACCGCCTGGTGCATCATGCGAGCCGGATCTATGTGTCCGATCTATATACCTGCGTCGTCGCTTTCCTATTTTCCTATCTGCTCATGATTTATGAGAAACGACGGCGCATGATCCTGGCGCGGAGGATGGCAATTGCGGCGGAAGTGAATCACCATATCCGAAATGCATTGACCGCGATCGTGTATACGACGTCAGTCCGGCGCGATCAGTCGCTGCAGTCGGTACTTAAAGACGCGACCGATCGCATCGACTGGGTATTGACCACCGTGCTGCCGGATGGAGAGGAAAAGCTAAAGTGGCCGATACAGGCGCCGCAATGGCGTCCCGGCGAGTGGCGAAAGGGTTGACAGCGGTTGAAACCTTCTTACGCTATGCCCGTCGCAACCACAATTTATCCACAAAATCGACCCAAATTACTCGACCTCGCAACTAATTGGGACAGCTCTGCGTAACCCCCCCGGCCAGGAGCGTTTTTCCCCCTGCCCCTGCTATGCGGTACTCTCTCTGTTGCATGGCAAATAGAAGAACCCCCTTAGAAAGCAACCCACCATCCGCGCTGGTGAACTGCTCGCAATTGCTCACACTGGCTGGCCCAAACCGCCCACGTGCGGGGGCCGAGTTACGCGAGCTAGCCATCATCCGAGATGGAGCCATGCTCACCCGTGGGGGCAAAATCGAAGCCGTAGGGTCACGCAATGAGATCGAATCCCGTCTGCCAAAGAACGCCCAGATCATCGACGCAGAGGGGCGAGTGGTGACGCCCGGATTCGTGGATGCACACACCCACCTGGTCTTTGCCGGCAATCGCGCAGATGAGTTTGAGATGCGTTGCGCCGGCATCACGTATCAGGAAATAGCCAAACAGGGTGGAGGGATTCGTTCTACGGTGCTTCGCACCCGCGCCGCCACGGAAAGCGCTCTGCTGGCAATCGCCCAAAAGCACGCTTCCTGGTTTTTGCGCGGCGGTACAACCACCATTGAAGCCAAATCCGGGTACGGGCTGAGCGGGGAAGCGGAGATGAAGATTCTGCGGGTTGTGCGCCAGACCGAACAAACGACCGCGTTGCGCTGCGTCCCCACCTTTCTCGGCGCGCATGAGGTGCCGGATGAGTTCATAGGCCGTACCAACGATTATGTCGACCTGGTGATCGAGGAGATGCTGCCTCTGGTTGTTGTAGAGAAACTAGCCCGCTTCTGCGATGTGTTCTGCGAGCCGCACATCTTCGATCAGCGATCCGCAGAACGCATTCTTGAAGCGGCGCGGCGCCTGGGACTCGGGCTTCGCATCCACGCCGACCAATTCAGCTGCTCCGGTGGCGCTATGCTGGCGGCGGCTCTCGGCGCTCGCACCGCCGATCATTTGGAACACACGGATACAGCCTCGATCGCCGCCCTGGCCGCGGCCAAGGTGCAGCCTGTTCTGTTGCCCGGCTCGGTCTATTCGATCGGCGCGAAGCACTACCCACCGGCGCGCGCCATGATCGATGCCGGCCTCGCCGTGGTGTTGGCCACGGACTTTAATCCCGGCTCCTCGCCCATCGCCTCCATGCCCGTCGTGTTGTCGCTGGCCTGTACGCAGATGAAGATGGTTCCGGCGGAAACGATAACCGCCGCGACCATCAACGCAGCTTGGAGCCTTGGCCTCAGTAAGGAAGTGGGTTCGCTCGAAGCCGGCAAGTCCGCCGACTTTGTAGTTCACGAAGCCGGCGACTACCGGGAAATCCCTTATTTCATGGGCACTCAGCGGCCGGCCATGGTATTCGTTCAGGGCCGGCGGGTAGCTTAAGCAACCCTGGCTGATCTTCGCGCTTTCGCTCTCGACTGGTACCATTCTCACGTTCCCCGGGGGAGGCTTACGATGCGAAGACACGCTCAACAATGGGGGCTAGCCACGATCCTACTGGGGCTCTTGGGAGGGCACGCCTGGGCAGCTGAGTTTCCCTTTCAGAACCCGTCGCTCCCCATTGAACAGCGCGTCTCCGACCTGGTGGGGCGCCTGACGCCCGAAGAGAAGGTCTCTCAGATGACCATGACGGCGGCGGCCATCCCTCGGCTGGGCATTCCCGAATATACCTGGTGGAATGAAGGGCTGCATGGGGTGGCGCGCTCCGGCTATGCGACTGTCTTTCCCCAGGCCATTGGTCTGGCTGCCACCTGGGATACCAGGCTGATGCATTCAGTGGGAGACACCATTTCCACCGAAGCGCGAGCCAAATACTCCGATGCCATCGCGCACGGCAATCATCGCATTTACTTCGGACTGACCATATGGTCTCCGAACATCAACATCTTTCGCGATCCTCGATGGGGCCGAGGGCAGGAGACTTACGGTGAAGATCCATACCTGACTTCGCGCATGGGGCTGGCTTTCGTCACTGGATTGCAAGGGGACGATCCCAAATATCTGAAGGTAGTGGCGACGCCCAAGCACTTTGCCGTACACAGCGGACCAGAGCAGTTGCGGCACGAGTTCGATGTGAATCCATCCCCCCAGGACTTGCAGGCTACGTACCTTCCCGCCTTTCACACCACTATCGTGGAAGCGCACGCGGCTTCTACCATGTGTGCCTATAACGCGATCGATGGAGCACCGGCGTGCGCCAGCGATATGCTGCTTCAGAAAACGCTGCGCGGAAAGTGGCGGTTTGGGGGATTTGTCACCTCCGATTGTTGGGCGGTGACAGATATCTGGAAGGGCCACAAGTTTGCGCCGGACGAGGAGCATGCCGCGGCGCTTGCGTTGAAGGCGGGCACAGATACCAGTTGCGGTCCGGAGTTCGCAGCCCTTAACCAGGCACTCAAAGACAAGCTGGTGAGCGAGAACGACATTGACACGGCAGTGAAGAGGCTGTTCACCGCGCGGTTCCGACTGGGAATGTTCGATCCGCCCCAGGACGTTGCCTACGCGCGGATTCCCGTGAGTGAAGTTGATTCAGAAGCCCACCGTCAACTGGCTCGCCAGGTGGCACGGGAATCGATCGTGCTGCTCAAGAACGCGGATGGAATACTCCCGTTGCAAGCGAAGGGCAAGACCATTGCAGTGATTGGTCCCAACGCCACCATGCTCGAGTCGCTCGAAGGCAATTACAACGGCCAGCCGACCCATCCGGTATTGCCGCTCGATGGCATCGAGCACCGCTTCAGCGCGGAAAGTAAGGTGCTGTTTGCACAGGGCTCCTCCTATGTCGCAGGGTTTCCAGTGGTCGTGCCACGCACTGTCTTGCGCACCGGCAACGAAGTCGGGCTGAAGGG
>DASRRN010000574.1:0-19755 GCA_035695685.1 Acidobacteriaceae bacterium
AAAGATGAGGAAAAAGGACAGAAAACTCGGCGACAGCATACCTATTGCCGTCTCTCCCCCGAGCCTGCCCCCAAAGGCAAACTTCTCGGACCTTGCCGTCCGCTTGATTTTATATGTAGTATGCTACTGTTGAAAAGTTGATTAAAAGCTTGAGATTGCTGGAGATTGGCACTATGACTCGCGATCCTGTGGAGTCGGCCAAAGCGCGGGCGGTCGATTCTGCACCCAAGCACCCACGACGGCCTGGGCGCAGAATCTCATTGGCCCGAGCCCGGCGCGTCCTTGCAGCAATTGCCACTGTGGTGGTTCTCTTCTACGCGGTCGCCGGCTATTTGGGTAGCGCAGATATGTTTGGGGACCACCCTCGCTGGCGCGGGATGAACAGGGGACCGGCGGACTTTGGACTGCGTGGCGAAACTGTTTCATTCGATTCGACTGATGGCATTCCACTGAAGGCCTGGTGGCTTTCGGCTTTGGATATGCCACGAGGAGCCGTTGTCATCGCTCACGGGATCGATCACACACGACAAGTCATGTTGCCCCGGGCGGCTTTTCTCGTTCGCGGCGGTTACGACGTGCTGGCGATGGATCTCCGAGGTCACGGGGAGAGCGGTGGGAGCATCGTCTCGCCTGGGCTCCTGGAGGCACGCGATATCCTCGGGGCAATTCGATATATTCGGTCACGTGGAGATAGCGAGCCGGTCGCGGTGTTGGGTGTTTCTTACGGTGCAGTGGCTTCCCTGATTGCCGCCGCTGACTCTCCCGAGATCGCAGCCGTGATTGCCGATGGAGCTTATCCGACCGGCAAGGATGTTTCCGAGGATATCAGCCGGCATTATCTTCACCACCCCCGGACGAACTTCTGGCTACGAGCAATGTTCGTGGCTTCGTCTTTTCCAGGGGTGGCTCGCGCAACAGCACTGGCATATTATTTCCGCAGTGGAATATACCTCGGCCCGGAATTACTGTCCGTTATGCCGTCGGCCAGCCGCATCAGAGTTCCCGTTCTGCTGATATCGGGCGAACGGGACTGGATCGTGCCAACAGGCAAGGCACGACTGATTCTTTCCGCGATTCCGGATAATCGGAAGGAACTCGTGGTCATCCCAAACGCCGTTCACGACACAACCTTCAGCGCGGCGCCGACGCTCTACGCTAATACAGTCTTGGGCTTTCTCAACAGATCGATCCAGAGTAACAACTAACGGCTGGACGCCGTCGCTCGCAAAGGCTCCGGTTATTGTATTTCGGCCCAAAGATCTTAAGGTTCGACATTATCCCCTACCGCGACTGGACTTCCACTGTGTCATTCAACTTTTCGTTTGCATGGATCACGATTGGAATACTCTTTGGGAGATAAGAGCTAGACTTAGAGATCGATCTAACCGAGGGCCACTGGTGAGTTAGTACGCTGACCGCTTTACGCCGGAAACAGGTTGGGACCTTGCGCATTTGCAGGGTCCCAAAACGTAAATCAACAACTGAGGGTCACCGGCGAACCGCGGCGTCGGCTTCATACGCCAGCTGCTGTAGTGTGGCCAGGAACTGCTTGCTCTGACCGGTGAACAATCCATCGGCCGTGAGGCTTGCAACCACAGCCACTGCGCCCGCAAATCTATCGGTCAGCGGACGAATGATTGCGACCTGGGGTAGGCTGGAGTCGATGAATTCGCAAGGGACTGGAAAGATCAGGCTGGGCTGAACCAGGTTGGCCGGGTGCAGCGGCGGGTTGTTGAAAAAATCGGGAAACGTCAGGCCGGATATGGTGTCTGTAAACGGCGCCACAGGCTGCTGGACTCCGTTGCCCGCGAAATCAACCCACTCCAGGAAGTGAGCGATCTCGTCTCCACCAATACCAAGGGTAATCTGAAGCACCTCTGGATCCGACACTTTCTGGCTCATGGCTGCGTAGAGACTCGTGCCGCCCTGCTCGATCATTCCAAAGTGAAAGGCGGCTGTATTGGCAATCGCCTGGATATGGTCGTTGCCGTTAAAATTGCCGTTGGCCGTACCGTTGAAATCGGTGTTGTTTCTGGGAATCGCGGTAACCCCATTCAGCGTGACTGCCTGAGGAAAGGTGGCGCCCAAATCCGGGTTGGTCGTGCTGCGATAGCGAACAAACCAGCTGGTATCGACATTGAGGTGCATGAGATTCGTGAGGCGCAACTTGCCGGATGATCCTGCGGCGCTGCTTCCGGGCACAATCTCAAACTGGCTGAAGTTAACCGGCTCCGCTCCTCGTGACTCGAGATAGGCATTGATGAAGTTAGCGTGGCTTACTTCATCCAGCGTATTGCTCGCGATGTATTGTGGGCCATCAGAATCCAGATTTGACAAGGCGATCTGGTAATTATTCATCGACTGATTCTGATCTATTTCAACCGGCGGGTTCTTACCGATGCCGCCCAGCTCCGCATATTGTGTCCAAAGGTCAGCTTCGATCAGCTCTGCCGCTGCCAGAAACCGGAGGATGGCGGTATCGCCCGGATTGAGTCTGCCGCGTTCCTGTGCCGAGGTGGTGTTTGCTAATAGCCCGACGCCCACAGTAGCAGCGCCTCCTGCCAGTAGACCGTTCTTCATAAAAGAACGACGGTCGACTGAACGTGTGGTGGTACTCACCGATTTTTTCATGGTTTACCCGTTGCCTGCCTGGATTTAAAATTGGCCTTCTCTTAAGAGGCCTCGTCTACCATAGGCCCGGCAGACCAGGAAAGTTGTCACGGAAAAGTCAGAATATTGTCACTCGTGGTGAACTATATATTGATCGATTTACCAGTTTATCGTTCGATATCGATCGGGCGACAGGTGAAGAACCTGTTAATGAGATATAACAGGCGTTACGTAATAACGAAACAACTGTTGTTTCTTAGATAAATAAGGCGGCTGACGTTTTAAGATGCGGCACGGCGAGACTCAGAACGTGGAAAAGCCCAGCGCACAGGGAGTGTTCACGACAAAACACCGCCGCACTCTGACCGCGCCGCGTCTGCCCGGAAATCAAACCACGTCACTTCCGCTCTCTGATGCCTCATCCTTACGAAATGGCTCATTCGACACGACCACACAAGAAGCGCTTTACGTAACGCTCACTCTATTTCCGGGTGTTCAAGTCTGGGATCCAGCAGACTTCCTCGACGACCTACACATGACAGTACTGTGACTCACCCGTGACACCGTCACGCGGGCAAAGCGATATCGTGTGGTTTGGAGGGATCATGAAGGCGCGAGTTGGGACCAAGCCACGCTGTGATGAATACGCCTCTAGCTCCGGTTTATCCGCAAGGGGGATCTTTCCAAATGCAAAGCCGGGACTAGTGGTCCGCTACCCAAAAGGGGTACTAATCTGCCACATACTTGCGGTGGCAAAAGACCAGTGCATCTGGGGATGTGTTCTCAGCGGCGATTTGACAGACTACGCGATAGACGAGCAGCTCAGCCAGAACTGGAGTCCAGGGACCAGATGCGAAAGCATCGCATGGCCGCCGGAGTAACCCGATGCCAACACAAAACCAACTTCCGTGGAGTCACAGCAATCAATACAGCGCAGATTCCGCCTGCGCGCATTGTGAAGGGGTCATTCGTCACGAATCCTGGTGTCCCGCACAAAACGCTAACGTTCTTTACGCATATCAAGCCGTTTCAGAACCCCATCTGCTGAGTTTGGGGGATCAGCTTATCTTGCATGCTTTAGGTGTCGCATGGACTCGAAAAAAACTTCGGCCGAAACTGCGGGGGCCTCACACATGAAGGTCTCTCAGCAGCCCAACATAAGCAGACGGGGACATGAGTTCGGTGCGAGTCCTGCTGGAAATCCAGAATAGGTGGTCTAGCTCTTGAATGAAGCCGGCCTTCTGCACCGCTCGATTATGAACTCCCCTCTGTTGGGCGAGCTATAGCCAATGAGTGTATTCGTCAGATCCTGGAGAATTCGTTTATGAAACTGGAGATGCTGTTTAACAAGTGGCCGCAGTTTTCTTCCCTGGAGCACCCGCACGAGAGGGGGATCGTTGCATACTTTTCGATGGAAATCGCCATCAGCCCTGCGATGCCCACCTATAGTGGCGGTCTTGGCGTTCTGGCTGGGGACACTCTAAGAGCGGCGGCAGACATTGGCCTTCGCTTGATTGCGGTCACGCTGGCGCACCGCAAAGGCTATTTCAAGCAACGACTGGATGCCAACGGCATGCAGACCGAGGAAGACCAACCGTGGGATCTGGAGAGCACGCTGACCCCTGAAGATCCGATTGTTACGGTGTTTGTCGAGGACCGCCCGATCGCAATTAGAACCTGGCGTTACGATATGAAAGGCGTGACAGGCCACACAGTTCCAGTCTATCTGCTCGATACGGATCTCGAACAGAACGATCCGCGGGATCGGGAACTTACCGACCATCTCTATGGCGGGGATGGAGATTACCGATTGCGCCAGGAGGCGGTGCTGGGCATTGGCGGCGCACGCATACTGGAAGCGCTCGAATACCAGCCGCTGGTTTACCACATGAATGAGGGCCACGCGGCACTGCTGACAATCGCATTACTGGAGCGGCAGTTAGGAGGCAGAAGCCTGGAACGGGCGACGGACAAAGATGTGGAAACGGTGCGCCGGCACTGTGTATTTACCACGCACACGCCGGTTGCGGCCGGGCACGATCGCTTCTCACTGGAGCAGGGCTATCGCATTTTAGGCTGTGAGCGGAGCAAGTTTATCGAGCGAACCGCAGGTGCCGATGACGGCCTGTTGAACATGACCCACATCGCGCTGCGCTTCGCGCGGTACGTGAACGGGGTAGCGATGCAGCATGGCAAAGTATCGCGTGAAATGTTTCCCGATTACACCATCGACGCGATCACCAATGGGGTACACGCAGCGACGTGGACCGCGCCTGCATTGCAGGCGGTATTCGACCGTCATCTCCCCTGTTGGAGGGAAGACAATCTAAAGCTGCGCCATGCGATGAACATTCCCGAGAGCGAGATTGCAGCGGCACATCTCGACGCCAAGATCGCTTTGATCGGCGCGATCAGGGATCAGACTGGGCTGCAACTGCGTCCCGAGGTATTCACCATCGGTTTTGCCCGTCGCGCGGCGACCTACAAGCGCAGCGACCTGCTCTTCACGGATCCGGTGAGGCTGCAGCGCGCCGCCAGGGAGCGGGGCGGCTTGCAGATTCTTTACAGTGGCAAGGCCCACCCGGCGGACGATCCAGCCAAGGCGAAGATCCAGCGGGTGATCGAGTTGGCCAAGCACCTCAGCTCCGATGAGCTCAGGATTGTGTATCTGGACAATTATGACTGGTCCTTGGGAGCGCTGCTTACGGGTGGCGTGGATCTCTGGCTGAATACCCCCAAGCGTCCCTATGAAGCCTCGGGAACCAGTGGCATGAAGGCGGCGCTCAACGGCGTGCCGAGCCTCAGCGTTTTGGACGGTTGGTGGATTGAGGGCTGGATCGAAGGCGTCACCGGATGGGCGATCAACGACCACGACGAGGAGCGTGACGAGGCCAATTCCCTCTACGACCATCTGGAGCAGGTGATCCTGCCACTCTTCTATGGGCGGCAGGATGAATGGCGGCGCATCATGCGATCAACGATTGCTCTCAACGGACCCTATTTCAATACACAGCGGATGCTTGAGCAATATGTGCTGAACGCTTACTTTCCCGAGCGGCGGGTGGCGTCAACTGCGGCACTGCAACCGGTTCTGGCGTATTAGTCTCGTGAGTCTGTCAGAACATCAAATCTGCAGATCAACAAAATTCCTGACGGGAGTCGATTATGTTTGCAATTACCGGAGTAACAGGAAAGGTCGGCGGAACGATCGCACGCAGTCTTCTGGCGCAGGGACGAAAGGTACGAGCGGTTGTGCGAGATGGGGAGAAAGGCCGTCCCTGGTCCGCTGAGGGCTGCGATATCGGAATCGCCAGCATTGAGGATGCGGCTTCTCTCACCAAAGCCTTCGAGGGTGCCCAAGGCGTCTTTTTGATGACACCTCCAGACTACGATCCTGAACCCGGATTTCCAAAGACGCACGAGGCGGCTGCGGCCATCCGACAGGCCATCGAATCCGCTCGCCCGAAGAAGGCCGTGTTTCTCTCCACGGTTGGAGCCCATGTTGCCGAGCCCAACCTTCTAAATAACTCCAAAATCACGGAAGAGATGCTGCGTACCACCTCGGTCCCGATTGCTCTGTTGCGCGCTGCCTGGTTCATGGAGAACGCGGCGTGGGATGTAGAAGCCGCACGCAACGGCGTGATCCCGACGTTTTTACAACCTCTCGACCACCGAATTCCTATGGTGGCTACGGCCGATATCGCGCGAACGGCGACAGAACTCCTCCACCAAACCTGGACAGGAGTCCGCGTCATTGAACTTGAAGGGCCAAGGCGCTATTCGGCGAATGATATTGCTGCAGGTTTTAGCGCCGCACTGAACCACCCTGTGCGGGTTGAAGCTGTTCCACGCAACCAATGGGAGACGCTGTTTCGCTCCCAGGGCGTGAAGAACCCCACCCCGCGAATTCGGATGATCGATGGTTTCAACGAAGGCTGGATCGACTTTGAATATGGCGAGGCAAACTCTCGCAAAGAAGGCACGACCTTAGAGGGAGTGCTGCATTCGCTCGTTACCTCGAATCCGAACAAATGATTTTGTTCGGCAGAGTAGGCTTGAATCCCACGTCTCGTTGAGATATGGGGCGTGGAGTTTCGACATTTCAAAGAGGATGGATAGATCGAAATCTACTTTTTAAGGGAAGGCGCACATGCGGGTCTGTCTAGTGCGGCGAGCGAAGGAAATCCGGGTACGCTCCGGTCGAACAATTCTGTTTGAGCATAGAATGCCGCGTTTCCAGGAGAGGTCCGCGGAACTGCAGCTCCCTCCACGGCAGGCCGGGACAGGTCGGCTTCGCTCGGGATGACAAGGAAAGGGTGACATTCTGAAGAAGAAAAGCTGGACAGACGGGACTGACACTTTTCTAACGTGTCTCCCTTCTGAGGCTCCGAGCCAGTGGCCAGCCTTCTCGGGTGATATGGCTGGCCAGAAATTAAGCTAAAGCAAGCTGCCGCTACACTGGCAGAAACCCTAGTCCACGAACTCGCCGCAGCGAAGCTGGGAACTACAGCTTCAGACCTGAAATTGAATATCGAGACGTTGGAGGAGAAGCTCTGCCTCCACGTATTCAGACCGGAATCGGAAAAACGCCGATTCTTACGGACAGCCTGGCAAATGCAAATATTAATCAATCAATTGATTGACAAGCAATCAATTGATTGATTAAATAATCCTTGTATGGCGGATTCTCATAACGGCGACTGGTGGCGGCCCCTCCTCGATCCCGAGGATGAGCATGGTAAGCGGCGCGCGGCCCTGTTGCACGCTGCTTTCGATGTAATCGCAGAGGCGGGCTTTGAAGGTCTACGCACACGCGCGGTTGCCACACGCGCCGGAGTGAACATCGCGACGCTCCACTATTACTTTCCGTCCAAGCAGGACCTCATCGAAGGGTTGGCCCAACTGATCGGCGCAAAATTTGTAACCCTGCATGGCCCGGCCCCCCGCCCTTCCGGATTTCCCGCGCTTGACCGCCTCCGCCAGGAATTTTCCGACGGGCGCTTCTACCTCAAACATCATCCGGAGATGCTGCTCGTCGTGCAGGAATTTTCCCTCCGCGGCAAACGCGATCCAGAGGTGCAAAAAATCTTCGACCAGATGAACGCCTACTGGCGCGATGGAATCGAGCAGATGGTTCAGGAAGGCATCGCCGACGGCACCTTCCGCCATGACATCCCTCCACGCGAGATGTTCCCCCTGTTGATGTCGATCTTTACTGGCATTGCCGTCTCCGGTGCTGGCCAGATCGAAGCCCTCGAACGAAATACGGAGACATGGATCCTCTCCCCCAAAGCGAAGAAGAAACTTGAAAAGCGACAAGGAGGAAAGCAATGAAAGGACACGCCGTAGCAATCATCGGTGGGGGCCTGGGCGGGCTGTGCCTGGCGAACGGATTGAAGAAAGCAGGAGTCAGCGTGGCCGTTTATGAGCGCGACCAGTCCCCCGAGGCACGCCCGCAAGGTTACCGCATCCACATTGACCCGCAAGGCAGCACAGCACTCCACCAATGTTTGCCCTCACACCTGTGGGACCTTTTCAATTCCACAGGCGGAGACTTCTCCCAGGGCTTCAGCGTCGTTACCGAGCGACTGCACGAACTCCTCAATCTTGCAGGAACCAGGGGTGCCGGCGACGGCATCGCGCGCCATCGCTCGATCAGCCGCATCACCCTCCGCCGAATTTTGCTAGCCGGCCTGAAAGATGACGTGAAATTCAATAAGCGATTTCTGCACTACGAAGAAGCGTCCGATGGCGCCATCATCGCCCATTTTGAGGACGGCGCCACGGCCCAGGCGGATCTGCTCGTCGCGGCGGACGGACTGCATTCTCGCGTTCGCAAACAATACCTGCCCGATGCCGAACCCATAGACACCGGCATAGTGGGGGTAGGCGGCACCATCCCTCTTACCGATGGTGTCATGGCGCTGGCTCCGCATTTTCTGCTGGATGGCCCCCTCATGGTCGTACCCCCCGCCCCTTGCAGCATGTTTATGGCAATGTGGAAGCGTTCGGGAGAAGCCGCTCAGACCCTGCGCCGTCTTGGCATCGAGGGACCGTTACCCGGCGATGAAGACTATCTCATCCTCGCATTAGGTGGCCGCCCGGATTTCTTTGGTCTCGACGAGCGATCCGGCTCCGTGACCGGGAGCGCGTTGAAAGATGTCTTGCGTCGCACAACAGCCGGTTGGCACCCAAACCTCCGTAAACTCGTCGAAATGGTCAACGAAGAACAGCTCTTTCTCAACCATGTACGCACTTCGCAGCCTCCTGTCCCCTGGAGGTCTACACACATCACTCTGCTGGGTGACGCCATTCACAGCATGACTCCGTATCGGGGTGTCGGCGGCAACATCGCGTTGAAAGATGCAGCTTTGCTCACATCACAGCTAACCCAGGCTCATCAAGGGCAAAAGCTCCTGCTCGAGGCAATTTCGGAATACGAAGCTTCTATGTACCGGTATGCATTTGCCGCAGTTGCGGATTCACTTAAGGCGATGAAACAGTTCACCGGCCCCAAAAAGTATCCGGCCTTTTCGATCTTCAAGACTGGTATGCGCGTCGCAAACGCTGTGCCGAAGCTGAAGAACAAACTCATCCCGGCATAGTCCCGGACATGCATGGTAACCCAAGGGAGATGACCCTAAAGAAACCCACGCGCCTGCTGTTAACCGCTCCCTTTTTTACCCTGCAGCCCGTGTTCCGGAACAGGTAGCTTCCCGGGCCAGAGTTAAGCCATCAGCGCTTTCCTTCTTCTCGCACCTTCGGCCCATCCAGCGCTTGTCCTCCTTTTCCCTTACTGCGGGTCCGGGCTGGGCGGTTGAGGAAGATCGGGAATCGCAGCGATCTGAGCTGGCGACGGAGCCGGCTTGATGCTGAGCTGCTCGACAAGGAATGCGATGCGGTCGCGGCGGGCTTCGGCGTTGAGCGCGTGCGGCGCGTCGTAAAGTTTGAACTGCTTCGGTTCGCTGACGATCGCGGCATACGCGCGCGCGCGCTCGGGCGTGAGGAAGTCTTCCTGCGTTGCGTACTGAAGAAAGACTGTGGCTGGCGCGGCGTGGGGTGTGAACTTGCCGGCATCCAGCCAGGAATACCTGGCCTGAAAGGCGTCGAACTTTTCGGGCCCCACTGACTGGCGGAATTTCTTAAATTCCTTCGATTTCTTGTCCACTTCATCGGATAGGCCGCCCGCCATGAGGACGAATGCTTTGAAGCGGTGGTCGCATCCACTGAGGAAGCCGCCAACGGCGGCATTGTAGCTGTGGCCGACATAGGCGAGACGCTTGGGGTCCACATCTTTGCGCGCGAGGAGCAAATCGGCGCCGCGGCGCATATCGATGATCGCCTGAATCAACTCCGTGGCAACCTGGTCGCTCACCGGATCTTTCTGGTCGACGTGGCCGGGGCGCGCAACGGGACCGTCGGTCAGCAGCGAGACGACGCCGGAATGCGCCAGTACAACCGCCTCTTCGAGAAATTCTCTGCGATTGCGAAATTCCGAATTCGACCAATACCAATGCCCCCAAATCACGGCCGCGAACGGCCCTTTGCCATCGGGCACAACAAGATAAGCCGGCACGCGGCCGCCCTTGGGGCTGGCGTAAGAAATGTCGTCAATAGCGACATGGCCGCGGCGGTTGATGCCAGTTTCCTTGATTTCGAGGGAAGCAGCGTGGTCGTAATCGAGTGCTGACGGGCAGCTAGTGCTTTGGGCCCATGACGTGAGGGGCAGGACAAGGAGGAAGCAGGCAGCGAGTTTTCGCATTGGCACTCCTAATTCGGGACGATTTTTCCTGCGCGCTCTATTCTACGATTCGGAACCGAGATTGTTTTGACAGAAAAGCGGTCACTATCATCGGGGGCATGACAAGACTGCCCTGCGTGTGCGGCTGACACTGCCCAGAATAGGGCTCTGCTATTCATTCGGTCGATGCCTCGGAGGACTATGTTTCTTCGTTCGGTTCACGTTGCGGATGCGCATCGGCACAACTCAGGTCGAGTTAATGCTGGACCCGCCCGGCTGGTTCGATTCACTAGACGACTGGGGACACACGAATGGTGGTTGTTTCGTCTGCCCGGTTTTGTCCCATGGTGTTTATTAACGGGTTTAGTCTGCCACCCGATGCAACTTTGGTGGGAGCAGGAATGCAGTTCTGCCGTTCCGCTTTGTGCTACTGTGCAAGCGATGGCAAGCCTTTCTCACAATTTTTGCTCCAATCAAGGGTCTTACATGAGCAGAAGTCGGTGCATCTTTTTGCTGCAAGGTGTACTCAGCTTTTGTCGTCACAGATGAGGTAAACCGCAATGCCTGTCTCTCGCTCGGATGGTCAAAAAAGCCTGTTAAGCGTTGTCGTGAAGACCCAATCTACCAAGATGGCGGCGCTATTTCTACTGGGTACGTTTCTTGCTTTGCAGGCCTATGGTCAGTACATGCCCCCTCCTCCGCCTCCCCCGCCAACTCCGGATCAGAACGCACCGGCGGAGATGCCTCCAGGGCCCCCGCAGGGAGCGACGCAAGGAGCGCCAGCCATGCTGGCGCCGCAACAACTCGATCCTTTGGTCAGCAGGATCGCTCTTTATCCCGATCCTTTGCTGGCGCAGGTTCTCACGGCGGCGACCTTTTGGCCTGAAATTCCCGATGCCACAAACTGGTCCAGCCAGCATGCCGGTCTAACCGGAGATACGCTGGCTAATGCGATCCAGCAGGATAACTTGCCTTGGGATCCCAGTGTGTTGGCATTGCTGCCGTTTCCTCAGGTGCTGCAAATGATGGCGCAGGACCCGGGTTGGACGCAAGCGTTGGGCAATGCAGTTCTCGCGCAACGGCCGGACGTAATGGATGCTGTCCAGAGAATGCGACAACAGGCGTATAGCTACGGTTATCTGAGGCCGAACGCCTACGATAACGTGGTCAATACGGGGGGATATGTCGAGATTCAACCGGTCAATCCGGCGTTCCTCTATGTTCCCGTCTATAGCCCGGCGGTTGTTTTTGCCGCGCCTCGACCCGGGATTGTGGTTGGTCTCTCTGTCCACTACGCCCCCAGCATATTTATCGGGCCTGCGTTCGTGCCCTTTGGCTGGGCAAGGCCGGGATTTGGCTGGGGTACGCACGCCATTATCATCGGCGGATCCCCCTGGGGCCGCACCTGGGCGAATCGCGCCGTCTATGTTCATCCCTATGCCAGAGCCTATCGGCCAGCGCCAGGCCCCCGTGTCGAGGATCATCATGCGGCGGCGTACCGCCGCTCGGAGGAACATCCCCGGTAGGAAGTGGTAGAAACGACTTCCTGCCGCCGCCTTCGCGAGCCGGCAGGGCGCGCTGTCGGATGGACAATGCCGGTGACACACAATGCCGGTGACGTTCACCGCGACTCGAAGGAACAAGTATCCTGGTGAATATTTGTAACGGTTACGTTCCGTCTGTCATCGGGTTCCTGTCATCGGGTTCCTCTGTCATCGGGTCAGAAACTTTTCGCGGTTCTGGATTAGGCCGTCAGTGGCGCCCGAGCTCAGACCGGACTCCCGGACAATGTCCTGCATTGTGGTCCGATGGATCCCTGCCTGGAGAAGCACATCAGTGCCGCGCCCAGAATCTCTGAACTTATAAGCTTACTCACGGTCCGTGCAGTAAAACGAATGACCGTTCTATTGCATATACCCAGAGGATCTGAACTGCAAGAGGGGTCCGATTGATTCGTTCATCGGTACCGAGCAATCAGGACAGGGTCACTTCTGTTCTGTCCTGAATGGGCTGAAGAGCGCATACCCTAGGGGCTCGAAGTAGGGCCTTTAGGTAGGGCAGGGTACCTATTCCCCACCAGCAAATTGCATCGTGGTTTCGTTCGTCCGCTTATCAGCATTATGTGAGGCCCGGGCCGCAGTTCTTAGTGGTCGAAGTGCAGGTGTATTCGTGATCGCTTGCCTTGTGAACTGACGCTAAAGGTATCCGCGGATCTGCGGAGAATATACGCGCTGAGGAGCGGCATCGCTTCGACGTCCGATGCGATCGCTTGCAATGTTGGCGGCTCGTCAGGGAGCCGGATCGGCGGCCCCGTATATTGAATGTCAAAATCAAGATTGAATTCGTCAAACTGCATTTGAATCCGGACCGGCAGCGCCACCCCGATTTTATTGAAATAGATCATCAATTCATGCAGGCATTCCGCCGCCTGGGCAGCGACTTCCGGCCGCATTCCCCATGTGGCGCCCTCGACCTCCATAATCCTGCGAACTTCGCTATCCTCCTGAGCACTGGTTGTGGGGTCGATCTCAAAGACCTTGCGCTTCGAAGTTCCCAATCGAAGCAACAGGTTCAGCACCACCACCAGTACCGTACACAGCGCCAGCGGCGAGCTGAAGAGCGGGCTTATCAGTGCAGGCACTGCAGCATAAAGTCCAGGCACGATCGCCACGCTCAGCCCGAAGATCAATGCCAGACCGGTTACGAAGATGCGCCGCGCATCGAGCATGCGCGATAGCATCACCTGAACTCCGCCGAGGATCATGAAGCAGGCGACGTAGACGACGACCGCACCCATGACGGGCGCCGGCATGATCGAGAAGACCGCCGCCAGCCGGGGGAAAAAGGCGAGCGCGATACAGATCAGTCCGGCAGGCCAGGCGATGATTCGGCTGGTTGCACCGGTAGCCAGGGAAAGTCCTACATTGCTCGAGAAGGTAGACTGGCCCAATCCTCCGAGCAGGCCGGAAAGCACAGAACAGATACCTCCGGCAAGGATTCCGCCGCTGATCTCTCTCATATCTGTGCGCTTCCATTGCGCATCGTTGATTTTTTCGCAAAATGTCAGGTCGCCGACTGTCTTGAGGATCGAGCAGACGGTGGCAATCATGAAAGGCAGAGTCATTGCAAAACTGAAATGGTGACCTGTTGGCAGCCGGGGAAAACTGAGCAGCGGAACATCCAAAACCCGCCGCATCTGAGCGGAGGTCAGAGTCCGCGTCAGGATGGCGGTCAAATATCCCAGGAAGAGGCCGAGCAGCACTGGATAGAGTCGAAGCTTGCTCCTGGTCAACAAAGTAGGCACAACCATTGCGGCCAGCGTAACCAGGGCGACAAGGATAGCTCGCACGTCGAGATGTTGGCTGTTTGGCGTATAGCCCATGAATCGCGGACAGCCGATGCTTACGAGATCGAGTCCCACCATGGCCACAACTAAACCGGTCACTTCCGGCGGGAAGAGCTTTTGCAGGCGTTTCATCAATCGGGAGAGTACGGCTTCGAATGCCCCTGAAAATGATGTCATGCCGAAAACCAAAGAAAGGCCGCCAGTCTTGCCCGCCAGAATGGAAGCGGAGAGATACGCGGGACCGCACGAAAACGGACACAAATATCCCGAGCCAACAGGGCCCCTGGTTCGGGCCTGCAGGATGGTCCCCACACCCGAGGCGATCATCGAAATGCGGATCATCGTGTCGGTTTCCAGGCCGGAAGCGCCGATGCTCGTGGCTACCACGACTACAAAAATCCACCCGACCGACATGACAAAGACATGCTGCAGGCCCATAACGATGGTGAGTGGCAGGGGCGGAGCTTCATCGACCGAATAAGTCAGATTGGCTGGTTTTACACGTGCGATCCGGGTTGCGCTTCGCTCTTCTCGCAAAGATGGCGCCGCTGCTGCTGCTTTCACGATCTCGTGTTCCATTCCGGGGAGGGTTTTTGGGGCGCGAACTCCGCATTATCGTCTTGGAGGATTGGAGAGAGCATGCTGGGCATCAGAGACGATCAGGGCTCGCCGTCAGAGTGCGCCCGGATCGCCGTTTTGTATAGTACGTCAATCGGAAATGCTGTCGCTAAGAATATTTGATCGAGAATCGTCGATCCATAGCGCCGAGTCACCGTGTCTGGTAGCCGGTCTTGATGCTGGACAACCGCCGTCGCTGCTAAGTCCGGGAGGTATCGGTTCAGGATTCGACGTGGTACCAGCGGTATCCGTGGCGCTGCTCTTCATCGGCTTGCTTCAACCGGGCAAGAATCTGACTCCCGTTAAGGTTCGCGACGGCGGCGGTGAGGGAATCGATCAATGCGATGGGGGCCACGTAGCTCGAGGCAAAGGAATGACTCTGCACCGGCACGATGAAGAAATCGTGAGCAAAGCGGAGCAGCGGAGAAAGTAAGGAGTCGGTTACGGCCACGCAGTAGGCGCCGTTGCTTTTGGCCTTCTCCAATCCGTCGATCGTCATCCGCAGGCCCCGATGAAAGGTGATGCCGATGACCACATCCTGTTTGGTCATGGAGCGCACGAGATGCGTGGCCCGTCCCGGAGCGCCAGCCGCGAAGACCGGTAGTCCGACCATGGTTAAGTGATACTCCATATAAGTGATCAAGGTCAGCGCGATGTCGCCGCCGAGCAAGAGAATGCGTCTGGCCTCAGACATGCGCCTGGCCAGTTTGAGCACCAGATCGATGTCGAGACTGCGGTGCAAGGTCAGCAGATTATTCTCGATCTGATCAGCCGCTCCCCTGAGGAAGGCCGGCATCTTCACAGGCGGATAGGGACGGGAGAAAGCGTCCAGCAGAGTCGCGCTGGATACGCAAAGTTCGTGCAGGTAATGTTGAAAGTCCTTGTAGCCCTCAAATTCCAGCGCTTTCAAAATCCGTAACAAGGTTGTGGGACCAGTATTCAGCTTGCGAGCCAGATCGCGGACGTTCAGAAGGACAAACTCACGCGGGCTTTCGAGGACAGGACGGATAATGGCCTGCCGGCTGGCAGTGAGTTTTGCGATCTTGGTGGAAATGTTGGCTTGGATCTGCCGATGGTTCTTAGCGGGCAGCTTGGAAATCATTCTTGCCGATTGCCTCTCCATGGGTGAGACATGAGCTTTTGCTCTGCCGCTCATCTGAACAGTTTATTGATCCGATAGCAACTATGCTAGCGGAGGCCTTGACCTCCTGAGACGGCCTATGCTACTTTGCACTGGAACAGGTGAACCGATCGCTGCATTTGTTCCGTTAGACAAGAAGGCTCGATGTGGGAACCTACCGTCGCCAGTGTCGCCGGCGGAAGCAGCCCAAACGTCGACGAGTGCCTGAACACAACAAGACCTGCCCATCTGCTGAATCTTGCTCGTCCCGCAAGCTCGAGGAGGTGTTCCTTGAAGTGTTTCCGTTTCCTCTTGATCGCTCAACTTCTTGTCTTGACCGCCGGCTTCGCGCTGGCTCAGAGCGCAGGCACGGGCGCAATCGCGGGCGTGGTCAGCGATCAGACGGGCGCACTGATCGCGGACGCGGAAATCAGAATTACGAACACGGCTACCGGCGAGACGCACCTCATCCAAAGCAGCTCGGGTGGACGTTATACAGCGGCTCTTCTTCAGCCCGGCATCTACGACCTCACCGTTTCAAAGTCTGGCTTCAGGGACGCCAACTATACCCATGAAGTAGTGAATGTTTCGCAAACCGAGGCGCTGGACATCGTACTCTCCGTGGGAAGTGCCAGCCAAACGGTCCAGGTCAGCGCCGCCAACCTGCAACCGCAGACACAGACAAGCAGCCTGGGGGCGGTGACCAGCGGCGAGCAGCTGCAGAGCCTCCCCCTGGTTACGCGGAATTTTGTGCAAGTGATCGCGCTTTCGCCGGGAGTGAATAGCGAAGTGACAAATGCGGCCACTCTTGGCCGCGGCGATAGCCAGCAGTCACTCTCCGCTGCCGGCAGCTCGATCCAGGACAACAACTTTGAGATGAACGGTGTCGAGGTGAACGACGTTCAGGGAAGCGGCACCTTTAGTGGTGGCAACCCCATTCCCAACCCGGACGCCATTCAGGAATTCAACGTGCAGACCATCGCCTACGACGCCTCGTACGGTCATAATTCGGGGGCCAATGTCAACGTCGTCACCAAGGGCGGCAGCAATCAGTTTCACGGCAGCGCTTTCGAATTCTTCCGCAACACCGCGATGAACGCCAACGACTTCTTCCTCAAGCAGGTCAACGGTCCACGGCCCGTGTTGCAGCAAAACCAGTTTGGCTTTACCTTTGGCGGCCCAATTGTAAGAAATAAGGTTACTTTTTTTACCGCCTACCAGGGAACACGGCAGGCTAACGGATATTCGGGCACCTGCCTAAGCAGCTTCAGCGAGCCGGCACTTACGGCAAACAATCGCACCGCGGCCGGCCTGGGCGCCCTGCTTGCAGGACAATCTGGAATTGCGGGAACGGGGGGAGGCGCGAACGTGATCCAGGCCGATGGCTCCAATATCAGTCCGCAGGCGATTGCCACCTTAAATTTCAAGCTGCCGAACGGTCAATACATGGTGCCGAATGCGCAGGCGATCAACACGGGAGCGACCAATCCTGCGGCCGCGGGCAAGGTCGTGCTCAGCCAGACCTGCCCGTTTAACGAAGATCAATACATGGCCAATGCGGATTGGGATCAGTCGGCCAAGAGCACATGGCAAGAGAGATTTTTCTTCGTGAATAGCCATTCGACGCTCACCCTCAATCCGGCAGGCTTGGGCGGGGGTGCGGTCCCGGGCTTTGCCACTAACAATCCAAATCACTTTCGTAATTTCACCCTCAGCAACTCCTACGTTTTCAGCCCGCGGCTCCTAAACCAGGCGGCTATTGGCTATAACCGTATCGTCGCGGCAACGGAGCAGTCCACACCCTTTGCCTGGTCCGACCTGGGCGTCAGTGCGCCCGAAGGCCCGGACATAGACGATAACGTGCTGCCTCAGCTAGCAGTCGTTGGCGCCTTTGGTCTAGGAGGCAATGGGCAAGAAAACATCAACGTGCAAAACCAATATTCCATTGTGGACAATCTTTCGTTTACCAAGGGACGGCACTCTCTGCGTTTTGGAGGAGGGATAGACCTTGACCAGGTAGCTTATGACAAATATCGCTTCTACGGTGGTATCCAATTTCTGAGCTTCGCCGACTTCCTGCTCGGCCGGCCCGCCGGCTCGGCTGCAACCGGGGGCAATGGCACGCCCTATAGCAACGTGTTCGAGAACCTGGATGTGCCCGGCGTGCTCGATCGCAATTTCGATATCTACAACTATGACTTCTACATACAGGATGACGTCCAGCTTACGCGCCGATTTGTATTGAACGCAGGTTTCCGCTATGAGCGATTGGGAGGCATGGAGGAGGTGAATGGCCGAAATGCCAACACCAACTTTGCCGCATTAAATCCCAACCCTCCGGCCACCGGCACACTGGAGGGCTTTGAGGTTGCGGGTAATTATCCTGGGACGCCTCCACCAGGGGTTACGGTTCTTCACGGTAGCAAGCTTGCCTATAGCGGAGATGGGCAAAACACTATCAATCCGCGCATAGGGTTTTCATGGCAGCTGCCGGGCACGGATCGCGTGGTTTTCCGGGGCGGTTACGGTGTTTTTCACCAGGCTCTTACCGGCCAACCGACTGTCCAGTTAATCTTTCAACAACCATGGGCAGCGCTGCGCGTACAAGTGCAGCCCACCACCGCGTCCTTTGCCAGCCCGTTCCAGCCGGCGCCGCCGTCGTTCCCAACTTTTTTGCCCTACTCACCTACGACGCTGGAGAGCGGCACTGCGTTCGCCCAGAATATACGGCCGCCCGTGATTCAGCGTTACAGTCTGAACACGCAGGCGCAGGTGGCCAAAAATACGATCTTGGAGTTGGGTTTCATCGGTAGCCGCCACGAGCACCTCATCGTCATTACCTCGCCTGACCAGGCATTGTATGCGAGTCCGGGCTCTCCGATTCGCGGAGTCACTACCAACACGATCGCGAATATTACGCAGCGTCTTCCTGTACTGGGGTTTGGTCCAGCTTCCTATAATCAAATCCAGTCCACCGGCCAGGGCTGGTATAACGCATTAGCGGCCAGCCTTACCCGGCGCTTCGCTAACGGGCTGCAGTTTCTTGCTTCGTATACCTGGGCCAAAGATCTCACTACGGCTCAAAGTGTGGTGAATAATATAACCGCAGGCTCAGAACTTGGTAACCAGCTCGATCTTGCTCATAACTACGGTCCTGACAACTTCATCCGGCCGCAACGTTTCGTCTTCAGCGGAGCATATCAGATGTCCAGCCTCTCGGGGAGTAACACGCTGATGAAAGGGGCACTTGGCGGCTGGATGCTCTCTGGCGTGGTTACACTCCAGAACGGACATTTGCTTACGGTTACCGGCGTCAATAGCAACAACGTGCTTGGCATCGCGAGCGATTTCGCGGAACTGAGCGGCACCTGCACGCCCGCTCAATATGTGACCCCGGGCGCCATCAAAAACAAGATTCACGATTACGTGAATACCAGCTGCTTTACCGGTACCTATCCGATGGTGGGCGCCGACGGGATTGCCACCGGATTCGGTAACTCAAGGCCCGGGATCGTGCAAGGCCCGGGCCAGTACAATGTCGATACCGCCGTTTCCAAGAAGTTCGGGTTGCGGTGGCCGAATGAAGCAACGAACTTTGAGTTTCGCGCGGAAGCATTCAACCTTTTGAACACTCCACAATTCTCCGACCCTGATATGGGGCAAACCGACTCGACCTTCGGAGCCATCCAAACCTCAGCTGTGGCGCCACGTATCCTTCAACTGGCACTCAAGGTAAATTTCTAGTCTCTTGAGTCAGTAGGTGATTCTGGGCTGCTGCCTTCTCAGCCCCAGCAAGTACAATCGCTTGCTGGGGGCACAAGCACCTCACTGCACGCTTTTTGGAGGCGGCGATCATTCTCAGGATCCTGTCAGCGCTACTCGTTCTTTATCTGGCGATCCCCTCGTGGGCGCAGAGCCTCGATCTCGTGATTCGCAATGGCTCCGTTCTCGATGGCTCCGGCTCCCCGGCCAGACAGGTGGATATTGGTATTCGCGGGGATAGAGTCGTTCTGATTGGAAAAAGCCTAAGGCAAAAAGCCAGTCGCGTCATTGATGCACACGGTCTGATAGTCGCGCCGGGATTTATCGATCCCCATACGCACACCTTTGAAGACCTCTCCAACCCGGCGAGTAGCCGTAACGATGCGTATCTCATGCAAGGCGTGACGACTGTAGTCGCCGGCAACGACGGAAGCAGTCCTCTGCAAATTGGTGATGCGCTGCACAAGTGGGCCCAGCAAGGCATTGGCACCAACGCCGCCTTGTTTATCGGCCAGGGCTCGGTGCGCAGCGCCGTCATGGGTATGTCGGATGCAAAGC
>DASRRN010000575.1:0-4609 GCA_035695685.1 Acidobacteriaceae bacterium
TCTGGATCGAAAAAATGGTCACCCGCGCCGAAACCATCCAGCTCTACTCGCACGCGCGCGTCTTCTGCTGCCCCTCGGTCTACGAGCCCTTCGGCATCATCAATCTTGAAGCGATGGCCTGCCGCGCGCCCGTCGTCGCCAGCGCCACCGGCGGCATCCTCGAAGTCGTTGTCGATGGCGAAACCGGCTACCTCGTCCCCTTCGAGCAGGACCCCGTCACCAGCTTTCCCACCCATCCCGACAAGTTCGCGCGCGACCTCGCCGCCAGGCTCACCGCATTGCTCAAAGATCCCGCCCTCTCGAAGCAAATGGGCGAAGCCGGCCGCCGCCGCGTAGAGCATCACTTCGCCTGGTCCAGCATCGCCAACCAGACCATAGCCCTCTATCAGGACCTCATCGCCCGGCGCCGGATCACAAATCCGGGTGCCCCATCCTGAGCAAACCGGGGTCCCCAAACTGCGCGCTTTTCGCAGGTTGGGGTGGAAACCGAAGGTGGGACGACACCAAAGCCTGTAGTGCTGGCCCATTCCCGGCATCGACAAAGTAAGCAACGTGGCCTGCTTGCGCTATGTTTCAATTGTCGGCACGGACGCACTCCTGCAGGAGTTTTCAGCGGGCGACCGGCAGAACGCTGGAGGGCTGGCATGACCACCAAAGCGAAAACCATTACCTACTGGACGACGACCGTACTCATAGCGTTTTTTATCGGAAGCGGGGGCGTTGCGCAGTTGGCCCGCGTGCGGGGCACTGTCGATGGCTTTGTGCACATCCTTGGCTACCCGCTCTACTTTGTGACCATATTGGGGGTTTGGAAGGTGCTTGGAGCCATTGCCATACTCGTGCCGCGTTTTCCGCGGCTCAAGGAATGGGCCTATGCCGGCATCTTCTTTGATCTGACCGGGGCAGCCGCATCCTCTGCCGCGGTCGGCGGTTCCGGCGGCGTTTACGCCTTCCACATCCTCGCCCCTCTCGTCCTTGCCGTTGTTCTTGTGGCATCGTGGGCGCTGCGGCCACCAACCCGTACCGTCGGTGTCCTCTTACCTGCGACCAGCGGCAACCCGGTATAGACACTAGAGCGAGAACGCCTGATGCCAAACGTGACGCTTTCAAAAAAACAGGGTGATGAACTACTCAAAGGATGGAAGGCCCGCTTCGAGAAAAACATGAGCCGTCACAGAGGTATCGAGTGGGCTCACGTACAAGCAAAGCTCGAAGCTAAGACTGCAAGACTGTGGTCACTCAGTGAAATGGAAAGAACTGGCGGCGAGCCGGATGTTCCGGCTCCGCCTGACGGGGGTGGATTTATGCATCCCAAATCTGGCGCTCAGCCACCCAGCGACGAAAAACTGTCGCTGGGCTCGGGTTGAGCGTTTCAGATGTGGGACGGACCTTTCCCGGGTGCGTGGAAGCTGGGGAGAATTGGGTGTGCCCACCCGGGCCTGCATGACTCATGCTGATTTGCCACCTGGTCCGAATGCTCTCCGTCAAGCGAGACATCAATGCAAGCGAGACATCAATGACGGATCAGTCCTGTCCGTCGTTCTCGTGGCAGAGTTGCCCTGTAAATTGAAGTGCGGTATGGCCGGCGTTGAAATCCGCTTCTCCGATAACATTTATGTCCCCACTGGTGTTCTGGTATTGGCCCGTACCCCCGGCGATATGTACCTTGTATTTGGTGACGGCCAATAGTCCCGGAGCCACATACACCCCATAAAGATTCGCCTTGTCGATCGTGAGCGTGTCACCGGTCGCCGTTACCCAGTGGTGTTGCACAGAAAGGGTCACGAGACCTTTCGCGCCAGTGGTTATATTGAGAATCTCCACCCCGACCGCCCCCGCCAAGTCGCCGACTGCGGTTCCCATGGTTGTGTTGGGACCAAATCCGCCGACGTTCGTCGAGATAAAGCCTCCAATCGGTTGACATTTTGAGCTCGTCGCTGAGTTCTGGCCAATTGCCGTAGCAGCGAGGACCAGAGTCGCGATGAAACTGCAGACTAACTTGCCTGTGATTCGCATTGCATCTCCTAACGTTTGCAAGCCACCTTCGAGGCCTTGCACGCCTCGAACTTTGGGCTAAGCGGCCGCCACTATCAATGCACAGGGGGTGAATCCGGGTGAACTGTGGGTGAACTGGCGGAATTCCGGGTAAAGAGCGCTTGATCCGGTGCAGAGCCACCAACTTGTCCCCTCAACTCGGTTTCCAATCCGGTTCCCGCTTGACCCCCGTTGGGGAGGGGGCTAACGTCAAACCCGACGCTGGTCGAGCCCCGCCATGCAAGTACCAGCCACAGCATCCCCGCGCCTCCGGGTCGGAGAGTTCGAAGTCGACCTTCGATGCGGTGAGGTGCGACGTGACGGTGACAAGGTAAAGCTCCAGGAGCGACCCTTCCAGATTCTAGCCGCGCTCATCGAGCGACCCGGCGACGTGGTAACGCGGGACGAGATCCGGCAAAAACTCTGGCCCACCGACACCTTCGTAGACTTTGAACACAGCATTAATACTGCAGTGAAAAAACTGCGGGAAGCGCTGGGGGACGACGCCGAGAATCCACGGTTCATCGAGACGCTGCCACGATACGGGTACCGTCTTATCGCTCCGGTCGCCGTTGCCGAGATCAATGGCATGTCCGGAGTCGGGATACCTCCTGCACTGCCGCCACGCAGACAAAGAATCGGTCTGTGGCGGGGCCTCCCTTCCCTCGTGGTCGTGGGCATAGCACTCACTTGCATATTTGCCTTTGATTGGGGCAACGTGCGCTCTCGACTGGTTGCAGGCTCCGGCGCGCACCATATTGGCTCTATTGCCGTGCTGCCACTTCGCAATCTTTCCAACGATCCGCAACAGGAGTATTTCAGCGATGGCATGACGGACGAATTGATCACATCTCTCGCCAAGGTTCAGAGCCTCAAAGTGATTTCTCATACATCTGTTGAGCGGTATAAGAAAAGCCACCTCACTCTGCCCGATATTGCGCGAGAACTTGGAGTGGATGCAGTGGTGGAAGGAACCGTGACTCGTTCGGACAACCGCGTGAGAATCACGGCGCAGTTAATCGAAGCTCGTTCGGATCAACATCTATGGGCCGAGAGTTACGAACGCGATCTGAAGGATGTCCTTTCGCTGCAGGACGAGGTTGCCGGGCAAATCGCTGCGCAGGTTGGGATCAAGGTTGCTTCAGGCCAACCGACTCGGGTGGCGTCTATTCGGCAGATAGATCCGGAAGCACACGAAGCTTATCTGAAGGGCAACTTCTACTGGAGCAGGTCAAACTGTGATGGGTCCCAAAAAGCATTGGGATACTATCAGCAGGCGCTGGCAAAAGATCCCACTTTTGCTGCGGCATATGTAGGGCTGGCTCAAGCTTATTTCACACTGGGGGATTTGAACTGTTCGCCGTATGAAGAGGCCTTTTCGAAATCCAAAGTCGCGGCGCTGCGTGCGCTCGAGCTTGACCCTACCCTAGGGTCGGCTCACACCTGGCTTGGCACGATCGCCTTTTTCCATGATTGGAACTGGAATAACGCGGAAAGGGAATACCGTCAGGCCGTTCAGCTGAGTCCAAACTACGCACCCACGCACATTTTATACGCCGTCTTTCTCGTATCCATGGCGAGACAAGAGGAGGGCCTTGCTGAAATGAGGAAGGCTCTGGAACTCGACCCGACTGCAGAATTTACGAATATGGTCAGCGTCCACATCCTCTATCTGGCTCGCCAATACGACGAAGCCATCGAACAGGCCAAAAATGCGATTCAACTCTATCCGGATTCGTGGGCTACATATTTCTGGCTCGGGGTAGCTTACGAACGCAAAGGCATGTATGAGCAAGCGGTTGAAGCATATCTAAAATCAAACTCACTCCAGGGTGCCAAACCCGAAGACTTGGAAGCATCCCGCAATGCCTACGAAAAATCAGGTATCCGAGGATACTGGCGGCAGGTCCGCGATACGGTAATCGGTGACGCATCCGAGACGTGCTCGATGCTCTCAATATATGCGCGGCTCGGCGAGACGAAGCAGATTATCGACTACCTCAACCGAGCCTTTCAGAGACATTGCCCAAGCATTCGAACACTGAAGGTCGATTCTTTCTACGACAACCTTCGCGAAGATCCACGATTTCAAGACCTTTTGGCTCGGCTTCAACTGCAATATCCGGTGGCAGAAAAACTGTCGATCTTGCCCCCTGACAAGCCTTTCCGGGCACTGGTATTTGGATCGGACCCCTCACCCGTACGCGGCAAAACTGCACAACATTCTCATTGGGGATCTCGCACCTGAAAAAACTATTGCTCCGCAAGCATGATTCTGCTTTGTTCACACCGGCCGTGTGAGAGTGCAGGCGTTGCGTAACATAGTTGCCGCGCAACTCACAGGGGTTGCTGTTCTCGCGGTCATAGGGTGCGTTGATCGCGCTCACGCCCGCGAAGCAACCTACGGCTCGCGACACGCCGCAGAGTATATCCACTGAGTTGACTGGGCAGTCGTCGCATTTTTGCGACATGAGATTCCACATTCACCACTGATTGCGGAAACCAGCTAGAATCCCTCACTGGTGGCATCCCTGCGCAAGATCCTCATCGCCAACCGCGGCGAAATCGCACTCCG
>DASRRN010000576.1:0-11219 GCA_035695685.1 Acidobacteriaceae bacterium
GGGTCATTCTGGCTTGCCGCCGCGGCCAAACCCATCTTCTTCTTCCTTGCGCTGTTAACGCTTGCCGGCGTCTACATGGCGTTTCAGGTGCCGATTTCGGTGTTTCCCGAGACCAACTTTCCAAGGGTGGTGATTGGTGTAGACAACGGCGTCATGCCCGTGGAACAGATGCAGGTCACTATCACCAAGCCGATCGAAGACGCGATCAACAGCGTTCCGGGGCTGTTGACCGTCCGTAGCACCACCAGCCGCGGCTCGGCGGAAATCAGCTTGTTCTTCGATTGGAATGTGGACATGTTTCGCACCCTGCAATTGACGGATGCGGCTCTCGCCAGGGTTTCCCAGTCTCTCCCCGCCACGGCGCACATTACGACCCACCGTCTCACCTTTGCTACCTTTCCCATTCTCGGCTACGCGCTCACTGCGGACGACCGCGGAAAAGATACGGTCCCGCAAACCCGGCTCTGGGAGATAGCCACGTACGACCTGAAGCCGCCGCTCAACCGCGTGGATGGCGTAAGTTCGGTGCTGGTGCAGGGCGGCCAGATTCCGGAATTTCACATTGTGCCTAACCTTGCCCGGCTTCAGGCCGCCGGGGTAACTCTGCTCGAGTTGGTCAACGCCGTCCAGGAATCGAACATCATTGACTCTCCCGGTCTGTATGAGGCAAACCACCAACTTATTCTCGGCCTGATCGGAGCCCAGGCACACAGTGCCGCTGAGCTGAGCAACCTGATCGTGAAGACCTCGCCCAACGGCGTGGCCATCCGTGTCGGCGATATCGGAACCGTGGAACCGTCGACGATGCCCGTTTATACCGCGGTCAGGTCGAACGGTAAACCTGCTGTGCTGCTGAATATTAGCCGTCAACCCTCGGGCAACACAGTGGCGGTGGCAAACGGAGTCGCCGCGGCAATCGCTCAACTGCAATCGAAGTTGCCACCCGGGGTTCACCTCGAGGCATTCTACGACCAGTCAGAGTTGGTGCGCGAAAGCATCCTCAGCGTCCGTGACGCCATTCTCATCGGGCTGGTGCTGGCGTGTATCATCCTGTTTCTTTTTCTCCACGACTGGACGTCGTCGGTGGTCGCCGGCCTGGTTATCCCTGTCACTGTCGCGGTGACCATTCTCTTTCTTCACCTCACGGGCCAAAGCTTCAACCTTATGACCCTGGGTGGCCTCGCGGCGGCCATTGGGCTGGTGATCGACGATGCCATCGTGGTGGTCGAGAACATCGCCGTTCATCGCGAGGCAGGCGAGTCGCGGATTGGATCTGTCCGCAAGGCCATACACGAGATCACCCGGCCGCTGGTCTTTTCCACCATCACCCCGGTGATCGTCTTTCTTCCCCTGGTCGCGGTTACCCAGGTCACGGGGAGCTTCTTCCGTGCCCTTGCCGTAACCATGACGGTTGCTTTGCTTACTTCCCTATTGCTCGCCCTTACATTCACTCCAGCACTTTCTTTGCGGCTGGCGAAGCAGGTCCGCCCGAAAGCGCAATCGCACGAAGGCGTTCCGAGCGACGGAAGGCCGAGCGGGTTCTTCGCAGGTATCCGGCGGAGAGGAGGAAATGCTTTCCGGCGTCTTCTCTACTATCACGAGCGTGCCCTGGAGTGGTCATTCCAACGCCCTCTCGCTCTTGTTGCGGTCTGTGGAGTGCTGATCATTGCCGGTTACTTCAGTTATCAAGGCCTCGGCTCTGACCTTCTGCCGGAGATGGATGAGGGTGCGTTTGTGCTCGATTACTTCACCCCCGCGGGAACATCGTTGACCGAAACCAACCGTATCCTTGAGCACGTGGACCAGATTTTGCGGCGCATACCGGAGGTGTCCATTACCTCCCGCCGCACCGGCCTCCAATTGGGCCTTGCTGCGGTGACGGAGGCGAACAACGGCGACTTCACCGTCCGCTTGAAGAAGGACCGTTCGCGTGGCATCGATGAGATCGAAGCCGATGCACGCGCACAGATCCATGCGGCCGAGCCATCGCTGGATATGGAGTTCATCCAGGTTTTGCAGGATATGATTGGCGATCTTTCTAACTCGCCTGAACCCATCCAGATCAAGCTGTTTTCGAACGACCAGAACCTTCTGCTCACGCTTGCTCCCCGTGTGCAGCAAGCGATCGCCAAAATTCCCGGCGTCGTTGATACCCAGAATGGTGTCGACAATACGATCAGTGGGCCGGCCACGAACTTCCAGATCGACCCAGTGGTTGCCGGGCGGCTCGGTTTTACTCCGACTGAAGTTGCGGAGGACGCTACGTCCATCCTCGATGGGCTCCCCACCAATGATCCTATAATTTCCGGCGGCAGACCGTACACCATCCGCGTGCGCCTGCCCGACGCTAATCGCGCCTCGCTCGAAGCGATCGAGAACACCGTGTTCAACAGCAGCACCGGACACACCGCGACGTTGAGCGCGATGGCCACGGTAACGCAGTTGCCGCCGCAAAACGAAATCCGCCGTGAGAATCTGCAGCAGGTGGTGCTGGTGAGCGGGCGCCTGGAAGGTTCTGATTTGGGCGGAACCATGGCGCAAGTCCAGACTGCGGTGAGCCGCCTTCAACTGCCTGCGTCCGTCCGGGTAGAATACGGCGGCACATACCAGGAGCAGCAGCGCTCCTTTGCCGATCTGGCTCGCGTTCTGGTGCTCGCGCTCGCCTTGGTTTTCGGTGTGCTGCTCACCGAATTTCGCAATTTTGCTGCTCCCATCTCTATCCTTACCAGTTCCGTCCTCTCGCTCGCGGGCGTGATGTTCGCTTTGCTCATCACGGGTACGAACTTCAATGTGGCCAGCTTCATGGGCCTCATCATGGTCATTGGGATTGTGGCCAAAAATGGCATTCTGTTGCTCGACGCCGATGAGCAATTGCGCGCCAGTGGAATGGAGCCTCAGCAAGCTATGCTGCACGCTGCGGAGCGGCGGAGGCGCCCCATCCTCATGACCGCCATCGCCACCGTCTGCGGGATGTTACCTCTTGCGCTGGCCCTGGGCGCCGGTTCGCAAATGTTGCAGCCACTGGCCATCGCGGTCATCGGAGGTCTCTCGATCTCGATTGTGCTCAGCCTGGTAGTTACTCCGGTTGTCTACTACCACCTGACCCGGCGTCGCGACGCTTCGGTCCCACGGCAGGCCGGGACAGGCGGCATGACTAAGATTGGGGTTTAGCTTCCAGTCACCCATCGCCCAAGAGGCCCTCGCTTGAAACTAAGGTCGCGAACCTTTCATTTTGTAGTTGCGTTCAATCCCTGATCCAGTTAACTTAAGCGGATACCGAATACGTTCACGGTACTGTATTGGCGGTGAACGCCTTCACTGTCGAAGCGCGCTCTCATCCGCACTGTGCCTTTCTGGTCGGAATAGGCCCGTAGCACCCTTCCAAGTCGAAGATAGGTCCCCGAGTTCACTCATCCGCCCCGGGTTTCTGAGGGTCCGGAAGACGCCTTTTTTCGTTCAATCTTCGGAGGTTGTTACATGTCATCTGGCTACTTACGCATTCGATCTTTCCCCCTACCCGCTTTGCTGCTGATGCTGCTTCTGAGCGTGACGTTCGTTGGCGCACAAAACTTTCGCGGTGGCATTAACGGCACCGTGACGGACCAGGGCGGAGCCGCCATTCCCGGCGCACAAGTGCAGATTACAGATGACGGCACGGGTGTGACGAAGACGACGATCGCCTCGAGCGCGGGGGAGTTTGACTTCCCTGATTTGCCGTTGGGCGCGTATACGGTCTCCGCCACGTTCTCCGGCTTTGAAACACTCAAGGTACAAAAGGTTCAGGTTTCCGCGGGAACTATTTATAGTCTTCCTTTGAAGCTTGCGGTCGCCTCGCAGGCGACCACCGTTGAGGTGAATGCCGCCGGGTTGGCCCTCGACACCACTACGCCCACTCAGACCACGGTCCTGAGCGGTCCGGCGATCCAGGATATTCCTCTTAACGGACGCGACTTCACGCAGATGATCGGAATGGCCCCGGGATATGCCGGCTATTCTCTGGGTGGGTACGGGTCAGTCAACGGAACGCGCGCCAACCAGGTGAACTGGCAAATCGACGGCTCTGACAACAACGATCTTTGGCATAACATCCCCGCAGTAAACCAGGGCGGTGTAGAAAACATCGCCGGCATCACTCTGCCCATCGATTCGGTGGAAGAATTTTCGCTCCAGACGCAGGCATCGCCCGAGAGTGGGCGGAATCCGGGCGGCTCAGTGAACCTCGTTACCAAGTCCGGCACCAATTCGATCCATGGTAGCGCCTACTACTACAACCGCAACGAAGCGCTGGCCGAGGTCTCGCCGTTCCAACAAGGCAATCCTCCCCTGCGCAATCAACAATGGGGCGAGTCAGCCGGTGGTCCTTTCTGGAAGGACCATACCTTCTGGTTTGAAAACTTTGAGAAGCAGAACTTCAAGATAGCAACGGGCTATCAAGGCACAGAGCCCTCGACCGCTTACCAAACCGCCGCAGCGCCGATACTTGCCTACTATGGGATAGCCCAGAACTCGGCCACCGCCAGCCTGCTTACCACTCTATGGCCAGCAGATTCGCTCACCGGTCCTGCATCCAGTCCGAATTTCTCGGCAGCGGCGCCGGAAACCGGCTATAGCTACAACGGAGTGATCAAGGTGGATCACAACTTCAACGAACGGCAATCGATCGCCGCCCGCGCATTCCTGGGTCAAGGCAACCAGATCGCGCCGGTCTGCAACTGCGTCATTCCTTACTACTTCGAAACCGCCCCCATTCACGTCTATAACTACTCCCTGGTCCATAATTTCACCCTGTCAACGCACCTCACTAATCAGGTCACGATGGGGGTCAACTATTTCAACCAGGTATTCAGCGACCAGAAGACCGGGTTTGACGTGGACGCGCAGGGTTTCGTTACCAACTCGCCTTACACGCAGGCCCCTAATATCAAAATTTCAGGCTTTGAGGCGATCGGCCAAACCCCTCCGGAGGGACGCAACGATATCACCGGCCATATTGACGAGGCCCTGTCGTGGGTGAAGGGCAAGCACCAGTTTCGCTTTGGTGGTGAATTCCGCCAGGCGCAGGTCGACGAGTTCTATCAACGGCATTCCGTCGGCACCTTCGTATTTAATGGCTCGAGCGGTCCGTGGGCGAACGATTATGCAAACTGCACCGGTCCTTTCGCCAGCGGCAGCCTTGCCTCCGGTTGCGCAAGCCAATCCCTTGGCAGCGTTCTTTCCCTGGCCGACTTTCTTGGCGGCTACATGGCTTCCGCGAGCATCGCGCGCGGGAATGCAGAACGGCAGATATTCATCAAGACTTTCGACCTGTTCGCACAGGACAGCTGGCAGCTTACTCCCAGGCTGAATTTCGACTATGGTATCCGCTACGATTACATGCAGCCGATGAACAGCAACTTTCAGAACATCTCCGTCTTTCGCCCGGAACTCACAGGCAGCGACGGTCTCGCCTTCCAGGGCAATCAAATCGGCTCGCTCTATCCGTCCGACTGGACTAACTTCAGCCCGCGCGTTGGATTCTCCTATTCTCCCGCCTTTTCCAATGCAACCGTCCTCCGCGGCGGTTTCGGCATGTTCTTCGACACCCCGAACGCGAACCCGTTCCTCGACAACCGGACCAACAACAATGCACCCAACGGCGTGGAAGGCAACCCTGGCGGACCCGATCCGGTTTATACCGTCGCCACTTATGCAACAACCGTGGTTCCCGGCCAGTCTATCTTTCCGGTGGTTACGCCAACGACTACCAGCCTTTGCAACCCGGGAAGTCCCTGCGGCGTATTCTCTGTGAACCGCAACTTCAAAAACTCTTATAACTTTAACTACAGCTTGCAACTGGAGCAGTCGCTCGGGTCGCATATGTTGTTCCAGGTTGGTTACGTAGGCAGCGAAGGCCGACACCTGCTGACTCTCTTGAACATCAATCAACCGTTGTTGGGCGGACCGACCACCGATGTAACCTATCAAAACGCCGTCTATCCGGGAGTTACCGAGCGGCCCTTTCTCAGTCAGTATCCGCAATACGGTGATATCAACCAGGTCGAGAGTATCGGCACCTCAAACTATAACTCACTCCAGACGGTGTTCAGGATCCGCGGATATCATGGCCTGACCACCCAGTTCAGCTATACCTGGAGCCATAACATGGATGAGGCAACGAACTATCGCGGAAACCTGCCGCAAGACAGCACCAACTTTAAGGGGGACTACGGGAACAGTGACTTTGATACCCGAAATGGTTTTGTCGGTTATGCGAACTATGAAGTGCCACAGTTTCGCGGGCCAAAACTCCTGACCGCAGGCTGGGAGGCGAACACGGTCTTCACTTTCAAGGGTGGGCAGCCTATCAACCTCTTCACCGGGGCTGACACAACGGGCGAGAACCAATACAACCAGCGTCCTAACATTGTCGGCAACCCCTTCGCTGGGGTTTCTCACGCAATTCAGAACGGCGTCGTGCAGTGGTTCAACCCGGCTGCCTTCGCTGATCCGGCTTTTGGAACGTATGGGAACTACCAGCGCAATAGCATTTTCGGCCCCGGCCTGGAAGACGTGGATCTCTCACTCTTCAAGAACACTCACATCACGGAACGCATCAATACCCAGTTCCGAGTGGAGATGTTCAACTTGTTCAACCATCTGAACCTTGCCAATCCCGGACCTACGCAACTCGGCAATGACGCCACGGGAACGGATAGCTTTGGGCAAATCGGCTCTACCATTGGGGCGGGTAACTATTCACCGGGTATCGGGCCTGGAGAGCCCTTCAATGTCCAACTGGCTCTCAAGATTCTTTTCTGAGGGCCGTTGTGGGCTTTCTCCAGCATTGGCGACGCCAATGCTGGGGCGAGTTCCAGATCATCAATCGAAACGCTTTTGGTTTGCCTGCCGCGCCTGCAGTTGGTCTAGCAAATGCTTCGTATAAAGGCCAGACGCCACAAATGTTGCTCCGTCGTGGACCATCATCGAGAGAGCATCTTCACCGCTCTTATCGATGGAAGTAACCTCATTGAGGTCCACAATGCGGCACCGCGCCGACGGCTCGGCTGTGGATGCTTTCCAGCTCGAGACCAGTTCGGCAACGGATTTCTTCGTCAGCTGGCCTTGAAGAATCCACTTTTCCTCAAGGGAATTTTCCATGACTGTGATTCTTAGCATGTCCTGTTTCCCCTGATTGCGCCCGGTCTTCCGCGGCGGCGAATCCTCCGATCTTTAGCTCAATCAGCCGTGGGCATACGTCACACGAACTTGTAACTAATTAGTGTTATGCAATCCTCATGCCTTTTTGAAGGATGAGTTTTGCGGAAGTCTTAAGTAAGCAAGACAAGCCGATTTGTTCCCATCCCGTGAGGAGCGCAGGAAGCACATAGGGTTCGCTGCGCCAATACGTTGGCAGGGTGTGCCAGCATATTGGCACCGGCGAGGAGACGGGGCGATCAGGTGAAAGCTAAGCTCTCTGCGGACGAGAGATACCGAGCTTCTGCATGCGAAATTGAAGAGTAGGACGCTTTAGGCCCAGTCGCGCTGCGGCTCCATTCGGGCCTGCAAAGACCCAGTTGGTTTGCTCCAGAACAGACAGGATATGCCTTCGTTCGACTTCCTCAAGAGTCGGGGATCCGTTAAGGGCTAAGGACCCATTCTTATAGCCCAACTCTGACGGCCGCGCTTTCAGATCGGCGAGGGGAACCTTAAGCAACGGGCCTTTAGAAAGAATGACCGCACGCTCGATCACATTCTGCAACTCGCGAATATTTCCCGGCCATGGATAGCGGACCAGCGCGTTCATAGTCTCAGAACAGATGGTGTCGATCTGCTTGCCCATATTAAAGGCGAAATATTGCGCAAAGTGGCGTACGAGGAACGGTATGTCTTCGGTGCGCTCGCGCAATGAAGGAACATGAATGGGAAAAACGTTGAGCCGATAGTACAGATCGGAACGGAATTTTTGCTCTTCTACCATCGTGTGCAGTTCGCGATTGGTCGCTGCAATGAGCCGGGCGTTCGTGCGAAGCGTACGCGACCCACCCAGGCGCTCGAATTCCCTCTCCTGCAGGACGCGCAACAACTTCGGTTGTAACTCAAGGGGAATCTCAGCCACCTCGTCCAGGAAGATGGTCCCTTGCGAGGCCAATTCAAACCGTCCAATGCGCTGTGCCACCGCACCGGTAAAGGCCCCTCTCTCATGACCGAAGAGTTCGCTTTCCAGCAGGCCCGTCGGGATGGCTGCGCAGTTCAGTTTAACGAACGGGTTGGCCTGGCGCTGGCTCAGACTGTGCACCGCCCGCGCGATCAGTTCCTTCCCCGTACCCGTCTCGCCGTGAATCAAGACCGTGGACCCGGTCGGAGCCACCGCTTCTACCTGGCTCAAAACACGGCGAAGCACGGTACTGTTTCCGATGATCTCCTGGAAGTTCATTTCGCTGCGGAGCTCATCTTCGAAATAAAGCTTTTCCTGATTGAGTTTGTCCTTGAGTTCCGTAATCTGCCGATAGGCAAACGCATTATCGATGGCGATTGCCACCTGCCCTGCGATCTGTGACAAGAACTCGATATCCGACCCGGTAAAGGCATCCTTCTCTGTCCGCACCAGGCAGAGAACACCCAGCACACGGTTGCCCCGGAGCAAGGGCAACAAACATAAAGTCTCCACTCCCGCTGCAGACGCGATTCTGTGGTCGAGGCCTAACTTTTGCAACTGCCCTATGTCCCCTATCCAGGGCCTACCGGTACGAAAGACTCGACCGGAGACGGAACCATGGAGCGAAGCCGGCAGATCCTGGCGGGCTGACAAATTGCTCTCTGGAAAATCCAATGCGTAAAGTTGCAGTTCCCGACCCTCACCGTCGGGCAAAATCAAAGCCACCCCATCCAGACGCATCGCCTTTCGAATGCCGGGGGAAACGGCCTGAAGAACCTCCCGCAACTCGAGATTGGAAACCACGCTGTTGGTCAAATCCAGGATGAGCCGCAGCTTGGTTCTTTCCTCCTCCAACTGAGCACGCACCAGCTCGGACTGAGCGAAATTGAAACGATCATCGATCGCCAGGGCAGCGTAGTGACTGACGAGTGACAGCAGAGAGGATTCTTCGTCGGAGAAGGCATCCCGGTGCTTGCGACCGATACATAGCGCGCCGAGGCAATGAAGGCTAGTGGCTAGGGGAAGGACGCAAAGAGATTGGTTACCGCATTCGCGAAAGAACCTCGCCGCCTCTGGGAATCGCACCTTCTCGTCTAGCCATGGGACGACGAGGGATCTCTCCTGCTCGGATACCGCAGACCAAATCTCCTCCGGCCACTTCTCAACGGAAAGATCTTCGCGGAGAGGGCAGCCCTCGCCCTGAACCACATGGCAAGATAGTTCACCGTGACGCAGATGAATGATCGCCGTCGTTGTGCACTCGAGCAGAGAGCATAGCTCCGACGGGAGAGCACGCAATAGTTGCTCCGGATCACTGTGCATCCCGAGGTTGCGCGCGAAGCGAAGAACTTCCTCAACATGCTTTCCCGCTAAACGCGGGGACCGCCCATTCGTAATCTGGGACCTCTGCATAGTTCCGGCGGGGACCTCCCTGCGCAGATGCATCGCTGCACAGATGATTGATAGATGGAAAACCGGGTCACTAAGTAGCAAAGATTGGATCACGCCATTTGCCGCCTGCGCGTGTTGCCATGACCCTCTCTGCTTCCTATCGGGCTGCCAAATAGTTGACAGCTCGTCAGTTTATTGGCACACAGCGGCAGCCGGGAAAACGGCCTGCGCTTTAGGACATGATGAAAACGTCTGTCCTATCAATAATTTACCTTCGCTCCAAAGCAGCATGATCTGTGGCACGCCACTTGCACTTGCGGGATGTTCGGCGTATTCAGTGCGCCCGGAAAATCCGCAGACCTTTCACCGATTCATTGCCGGGGGGTGTAGATGCAAGTAGAACAAGATGGTGTGCAGGCTCCGAGCTTCCGGCTCGATGTGCCACTACACAGTCTTCTCACCAAGCCTGTGGCTCCTTTATCCGGGTTGCAGCCGGTCGGGGAGCCGCAACGATTTCCAGATCCTGTTTTTCCACAGCGCCCTGAGCTGCTGGGACCGGTTGTCGACGACCAGGCATGGCAGCCACCCGCAAAGCGCCATTGGACCGGCGGCCAGATCTACCACGCGATGCAGGGCTGGCTCTTCCCATACATCCGTTCACGGGTGACCGCGGGCGACTTTCATCCATTGATTGCCTACCTGTTCACCGAATTCAAATGCAATCTGGATTGCCACTACTGTTGGGCCTTCGACAACAAAGTCAAAGGTATGACCGAAGACACGGCCAAACGGTCGATTGATTGGCTTTATGGAACCGGTTGCCGGGTGCTCGCTTATATGGGCGGTGAACCGCTGTTGCGGCCGGATCTGATCCAGCGCGTCACGTACTACGCCGCGAAGAAGGATTTCTGGATTTATCTACCGACCAATGCCCGCCTCCTGCGCATAGACGTGATCGACAAGCTGGCCGACGCAGGAATTTCCACTTTTAATATTGCCGTAGATGCGGTAGATATTAAGCAGGGGCTTCCCAAGGCGCTCGTCCCTATCCGGAAACAATTTGATTACCTGGTCCGTAAACAATATGGGTACGGGTATTCCGTTTTTCTTAATATCAACATCTGTCGCAACAATCTGGAAGACGTGCGACAGCTGACCGAGATCGCTCATGATTGCGGCATCGCCACCGACTATCACATCAACGAGTCGCCGCTGCTCGAGCAGGATGAGCACTTCAAGCATGCGGACAACAATGTCACCTACATTACGAAAAATGATTGGCCCGCCGTCGAGGAGACCATTCAGTGGTTGACTGAGAAACAGGATAGCGGTTATAAAATGGTAAATTCGAACACCCGCCTCTGGCAGATGGTCGATTTCATGAAGGGGAAACACTTCCCTTGGAACTGCCGCGCCGGTCAGAATTCCATGATCATTCGTGTGGATGGAACGCTAGCCCCGTGCTTCCCGATGTACACCGCCAGCTATGACTGGGGCGTGGTGGGCAGCCACAAGTTCGAAACCAAACAGCTCGACCATCAGAAGGAGAGCTGCCAGACGCATTGCTTTTCTACCCTCAATCACATATTGGGCTGGTGCTATAACGATCAGCGGGTCATCAAATATTTCTTTAAACAGCTCGCGCATGGATTCCAGGGAATGTCGGGCCAAATGTAACTGAGATCATTCCTTA
>DASRRN010000577.1:0-4567 GCA_035695685.1 Acidobacteriaceae bacterium
GGTCCTTCATGTCGCCGGCGAGGTGGTGGATCGCGCGCGAAAGCCATTTCCAGCCGAGCCGATTCGAACCCTGGATGCCATTCATCTTGCTGCGGCGCTAACGGCCCGCGCGTATCTGGCCGGCCTTGGCCTTCTGAGCCTCGACGACCGTGTGCGTTCTGCTGGAAGGAGACTGGGCTTCGAGTTACTGCCCGTGTAGGCCTAGGATTTATTCGTCAGACGGGACTGGTACTTTGGGCAAACAGAGCTTGCTAAAGATCGAAATTTAAAGGCGGTGACAGACAGGACGTACCCCTCGCGCCCAAACCCGTCGATAAATTGGAGCTAACCGCTTAGTTCTTCTTGAACAGTAGGGAGTAATCACGAGTTTACTACCCGCCCTTCCACATGATTATTCTCCAGGCTCATAGACGGCGGCTCCCGAGCGTATTAATGCCGGCCATAAGACAAGATTCTTATGCCAAAGGGAACTTTCCAGCCTGGAGCAAGCGATGTTCCCACAGCAAGCCCTGATGAAAGATGCACTCCCGCCCCACACGCCATCGCCGTTGTCCGATGCAGACGCAACCGTAACCGGCGCAGATATCGTTTACCTCGCCGACCTCCAGCCCGAACCCGTCGAATGGCTTTGGCAGCACAGGCTCGCCGCCGGTACGTTAGCAATGCTTTCCCGGGGAAACCCGGATCAGGAAAAACTTGGGTCGCCCTCGCCATCTGCGGCAGCGCTCACACGCGGCCGCGACCCGTTCATCCGTTCATCGGCGAAAAGCTAAAACCAGCCGCCGTCCTTTACGCCTCGGCGGAACAAGCGGCCTCGAAAGCCATTCAACCTCGCTTCGCCGGCCTCCTCCAAAGACGGAAAATCAGGTGCCTGGTCGTGGACTTTGCCCCTCCGGAGGATTAATACCGCCGGTCAATGAGGATGCTCAAATGAATTACTTGAGCACCTTGAGCATCTTCATGAAACGAACGACTTATTTGGCAACGTTGCCAAATCCCAATCTGAAGGCGAATGAATGTCACCTGTCTTTGAAAGTGGTTGCCGAAGTAATAGGTCCTGTGATGGCATCCTTTCAGCTCCGCCCGTGCGACCTGGCAGAACAAGATAGTTTGCGACCGGAAATCTCTCAAGAGCATCCGCCAGGAAGCATTGCCGGGGTCCTTCGACTCCGCGCATAAAGCCCTTCGTTATGCGACAGATCTGCGAAGCGCTTCGCTCAGGATGACGACTTGTTCGGAAGCCACAGATTTTCGCCACTTATTGCGCTTGCGGAAAACTAGGGTCAACACCTCGCTACCGTGGCGCTTCATTTGATTGTCGCCCGAATCAGCCACATGGCAGGGTGTGTTTTCGCCTCCATGGCTTTCTCAATGCACTCGTCGACAGTTCCGGTCTCGGTGCCGAACGGGAATTCGCTACGAGCGCTCAGTATTGCTGGGCCAGGTCAGGCTAGTCTCGATGGATCGTGACGCCGCCGTTTACCGTCCGGAACTGAAGCGTAGGGCCGCCCTGGCCGATGTTGGTGTCGATGGAATTACGAATCTTGCCCTGGACGGTGATCGGGAAGCCTATCGAGATGCCGCCGTTTACGGTCTCTGCCATCAGGTGTGCGGAATAATTATCTGGAGCCTTCACGGTGATGCCGCCGTTCGTCGACTTTGCGAACAGGCCCCCTCCCTTCCACTGCGTTCCGTCAAGCTTCACCTGCAAGCCGCCATTGACGGTAGTGGCGTGTACTTCTCCCCCCAGAGCATCGAGGGTGAGACCTCCGTTCGTCGTATCAGCATTAATCACGCCATCGACGTTTGTAAGTTCAATGCCACCGTTACGGGTGTGCAGTTCGGCGGCGACATGGCGGGGCACGTGCAGACGGTAGTTGACAGACCAGTTGCCGTGGGACCAGCCCCAGGTGTGTGGTCCTTCGGCGTGGATGGCGCCAGTCGTGACGATCTTTACCTCGCGTAGGATCGACTCCGCACTTTCGCGGCTTGCATCCTGCACAATCACCCGCGCCTCCAAGGCAATATCACGGCGTTCTTCGCCAATCACTTCGATGCCGCCGTTCTCTCCCGAGACACTCAGCTGCCCATTAATAAGTGGCAGTGTAGTGCGCCGCAGTTCGCAAACGCGCGCCTGATGGCCAAAGAACCAGTTGTTATTGTTGGTGTTGCCTTGGTCGCTATCGCACGGGGCAGTGGTGAAAGACTGCGCCGGAAGGCCGGCCGTGAAGAGCAGGGCAAAGAAACAGCCGAGGACTAATTTGCGCATCGGTATCTCCTGGTAAGCAGCTCCTAGATTGAATACGCAAGGCAGAGCGATTAGGTTCCCGAAAAGTAATAACAGCACCCCCTGCACCGGATCCACTATAGAGAACGGCCGCACTGTTCACTTACGAACACTCGCTCTCGATTCCGAACAACGGAAATGGTCTCTGGTAACACCGATGGCCGCAATCGACTGAAAATATTGCTCTGACCAAATAGATGGTTTGGCGATAAACGTGCTGGTTCATTGCATTGCGCACCAGTGTACAAAGGGGATTCCATGCGCGCCCTACTTCTGAATCTTCGATTGAGCATTCGCTCCCTGCGCAGGTCGCCAGGATTTACGCTTACCGCGCTCCTGACCATGGCTCTGGGCATCGGCGCCGTTACCTCCGTTTTCAGTGTGGTGAACACGGTCCTTTTGAAGCCCTTTGCCTTCCGGGACCCAGATCGACTGGCCGTCCTGCGTGAAGTCGAAGAGGAGATGCGCGGTCAGACAGCCATTGTGCCCGATAATTACCGGCATTATTTGCGCCTGAAAAAGGATTCTAAGACGATCGAGGACGCGGCCATCTTCCATCAGCCTGGATTGAGCGTTTCTCCAAATGGCGATCGGCCCCGCATTGTGGGCGCGATTGTTACTTCGCCGAGCTTTCTCCGCGTTCTCGGAGTGCAGCCAATGCTGGGCCGGGACTTTGTGGCCCAGGACGCCGAAAAGGGCGCGGCAAAGGTGGTGTTGCTGAGTTATAAGGGCTGGCAGACCTTTTTTCAAGGCAATCCCCAGGTCATTGGACAAACGCTGCGGATAGGCGGTGAGCCGTCCACTGTTATTGGCGTGTTGCCGCCCGGCATGCACCTCCCGCTGATTGCGATGGCGCCAAAGATCGCGTTTCAAGAAGCCGCAGGAACTCTGGAGACCACGATCGTCCTACCGCTTGTACCGAGCGACCGGGATCTCAATAAAGACGATGGTAGCTTCAACTACAAAGTGATTGCGCGGCTGAAACCCGGGGTAACACTGGCGCAAGCAAACGCCGAGTTAGAAGCCCTTCAGCAGGCGTACACCATCTCCGCGCGCCTGCCCGTTCATCTCGGAATTGCTCTTACGCCTCTGGCCAGCGATGTCACGTCGGGTATCAGCGGCGCACTCTGGCTGATGTTTGCGGCGGTGGGCGGTGTGCTGTTGATTGCGTGCGTGAACCTGGCGAACCTGCAGCTGGCACGCTCCGTAGCCGCCGAGCGCGAAACGGCGGTTCGGGCCGCCCTGGGTGCGAGCAGGGGCCAATTGGTGATGGCTCGACTCGCCGAGTGCTTGGTGCTTGCCCTAGCCGGAGGAGTGGCCGGAGTCGTGCTGGCGTTCAGCGGTGTGCGGCTTCTCGTCGCGCTGGCCCCGGGGAACGTCCCACGGTTGAATGAAGTGCAGGTGAACTTGGCGGTGTTGCTTTTCGCCGCCGGTGCGTCGATTGCCGCGGCAATGTCGTTCGGGATTTTGCCAGCGCTGCGCTCGCTTCGCGTGGACCCCCAGGCAGCGTTGCAGGCAAATTCGTCGCGGGCTGCCAATACTCGAGAGGGCCGCCGCACGCGAAGCCTGCTGGTGGCTACGGAGGTGGCTTGCACCGTCGTCCTGCTGATCGTCACTTCCCTGGTGCTGCGGAGTTTCGCCCACTTATTGCGGCAGAATCGCGGATTCGATTCGAGCCACGTCACACTGGCGCAAGTGGACCTGTTCACGCCGCAGTACGACGACGCCTCACCCAATGTTAAGACGATGAAATTGGCCTTTGCCGATCGTGCGCTCGCGGCCTTTGCCCAGCTGCCGGGCGTTCAATCGGTGACCATCACCAGTGCGACACCGCTGACCGGCGAAACCTGGGTTGACAATATAACCCGTCCGGACCATCCCCTGCCAGAGGCTCAGCAGCCATTGGTCAACGTGCGTTGGATTAACCAGGACTATCTGGCAACTATGCAAATTGCGCTCGTGGCCGGGCGCAATCTTACCGCTGCCGACCGTGCCAATCCCTATGTCGCGCTGATCTCGGAAAGAACTGCACGCGACGCCTTTCCCGGTGAGAATCCAATTGGTCGAAAAATCGATTCCATCGTTCCCGATGACCAACATCCCATTACCGTGGTTGGAGTGGTCGCCGACACACGCATCAACGGCCTGAAGGACAACGCCGCCATGATCTACATGCCCTACTGGGCCTATACACCGTGGACGATATCGTTCCTGGTGCGCAGCTCCGAGGCTAGCGATGCACTGATTCCTGAGATGCGCCGGGTCTTATGGGGCATCGAT
>DASRRN010000578.1:0-4918 GCA_035695685.1 Acidobacteriaceae bacterium
GTGGATGCGATCGCAGGCGATGTTACCGTGCCACCCTTGGCTGATCCGAAGCTGCAGCTCGACCTGAGCGGGGATGTGCCGGAGGGTAGTGTTCCAACTTCGGAGGTGGCGGTTCGGCGGCTGCGTCGGCGATTCCTATCCTGGCAGGCGGCGCAGGCGCGTTTGCTGGAGGATGTGCAGCAAACCCCCCGGCTCAGCGACGCGGCTGTACGTGCCGGGCAACTGGGCGAGCTGGCTAGTGTGGGGCTGTCCTCCTTGGCCTATCTTGAAAGCCACACCGTGCCCCCGGCGGGATGGCAGGCGCAGCAAATGAGCATTCTCGACGCGGCTGCGCAGCCCTCCGCGCTGGTGCGATTTACGATTCTTCATTCCATGCGCAAACTGGTGGTGGCAGCCGGGCAAACGGAGCATACGCACGCGCCATAACGCAACCCGCGCCAGGGTCAGCTCAAGCAAAGAGCGTCGTCGAAAAAATAATCTTAAGAGATGGGTTGCATCTGTCGAATCCGGAGTTTCTCGTTCGCCGTATAGATAGAGGCCGCCGGAAAAGATGAAGACCACCCTGCCCCTCAAATTTGAACCCAATCGGAAGGAAACGATAACGATGCGATTCATGGTGATAGTCAAAGCGACAAAGGAGTCTGAGGCAGGAGCACCGCCGGATGCGAAGCTGCTGGCGGACATGGGGAAGTTCAACGAGGAGTTGGTGAAGGCCGGTATTCTGCTTGCGGCGGAAGGATTGCACGCCAGCTCCAAAGGGGCTCGCGTCAGGTTTTCGGGAGACAAGCGAACCGTCATCGACGGACCGTTTGCCGAGACGAAGGAGTTGATCGCCGGTTTCTGGTTGTGGCAGGTCAAGTCAAAAGAAGAGGCCATTGAGTGGGTGAAGCGCTGCCCTAATCCGTTCCATGTCGACTCAGAGATTGAGATTCGGCAGGTGTACGAGACCGAAGACTTCGGCCCCGAGCTGACGCGCGAGTTGCGAGAACAGGAAGAACGTATTCGCGCAAAGATGGCGAAGTCTTAGCGGGGCCGACAGAATCGTCAGGCACCCCAGACCCAGTTTTTGGGTACGTAAACGCCGGCGTTTTTGAGGGCCAGGGCATACTCCTTGAATTCGAGCAGGTCCTCGATGGTGCAGACGGCGCCATAGCGGCTAATGGTCGGGGCGCGATCGGTTCATCCAGGCAGTTCCTGCGCGATCGACGGCTTGCATTTAGAGGCTTACATCCTCTGCTGCGATCGTGCTCCGGGATTGGCTTGGCTGGCATACCACCCGTCGCCGTTGCAGTGCTATTGTTTTGTGTCCAGAGGGTGAGTGGCCTTTTCGTAGAACTCATTTTGCAGCTTGAGGCTTACGTCGTCGGCTTTGATGGCGGCGACGGTCTTGGCGATGGAATCGATCCACCAGTTCATTTGATATTCGCCCAGCTCACGGGTTGCGGCCGTGCCGTCGCCGGCGTAGTGATCGGGAAAGCGCGCGTACCACCAGATGCCGGTATAGACGCCATCGGGCAGGTTTTGACGATGCTGGTCGGCGCCCGATTCACTGGCAGCACGATCCGGGTGCACAAGCTCCGGGTGGCTGATCATCATTTTGGATGTTTCGCTTTCGCCGGCGTGCTCGTCGACGGACGTCTTCTTTTTAGGGCCGCCAGACGTGGGTGCAAGCTGGTTAAAAATATAGACCACGTAGTCATGCGGCTTTGCCAACTGCGACTGGGCAAAGTAAGGCAGCAAGCTATTGTTGCCGCCGTGCCCGTTCACGATCAGCACCTTCTTGCAGCCGTTGCGGGCCATCTCGTCCGTTGTTTCCTGCAGCAACGCCAACTGCAGTTCTCGGCTGTAAGCCATAGTGCCGGGCTCATGGCGCGCCTCGAAGATCTGGCCGAAATAATACTCGGGAAAGACCACCGTATATTCCTTCTCGGCAGCGTGCAATGAGGCGTAGCGCACGTCGAGCAAGTCCGTCCCCAGCGGCAGATGAGGGCCATGCTTCTCGATGATGCCGAACGGCAAAAGGCATGTGCCCTGCGACTGGTGGATGCCCTGGATAAAGTCCGCGCCGGTAAGCTCTTCCCAGTGCACGGAGAGCCTGGCCGGCGGTGAGCTGGTCTGCGCAAGGGTCGATCGTGCCAAACACAACACAGCAAAAAGTAGCAAGCAGGCCGATACGCAGTAGCTCTTGCGATCCATGATTGGTGTCATTGGTGCACCTCAGCGCGGATTCTAGCACGGAGAAAAATCAGCCGGCCAATTATCCCAATCGCCCATCACAGAGCGCCAGACACACCTCAGGAATACGGCCCTCAGGAATACGGCTATGATATGTAGAAAGGCCGCCCGGTCTCATCCATGCCACTTATTTCGCGCCACCGCGGGCCTGACGTCCTGGTTTCGCAGACGGACCTTTCCTGATAAGTTTCCTAATACGGCAGATTCGGGACGGCAGATTCGGGACGGCAGATTCGGTACGGCAGATTCGGGTTGGCGCTTCGGATGATATCTTAACTCATGTTACAGAGCGAACGACCCCGCGGTTTTGCTCCCGTAACAGTTGCATGTCCCATGGCTCCAAGGACCCGGCGTTTGCAGCGAGAAAGAGGGAAAACATGAAACCTTCAACCAGCACCGACGTTATTCAGGGAGATGAGCAGTCAAGAGATGGACATTATCGCGCCAAGCAGAACCTGCGCGAGCAAGCCCAGATCAGCGATCGACCAGGACCAGTGGCGGAACTAGATCCGAATGATGCGATCTCGGTGCAGGCGCAAAACCCCTTCACCCTGGGCAAACTCAGAGTCGGATCTGCCTCCGAAGAAGCTGCCGGTATTCCCGCGATCTGGAATACCATGCTCTACGGCATTGGTGAGATGGGCCCGCTGCGATCGTCAGAAGCTTTTCTGAGGATGAACCACGTGACCGGGTTCGATTGCCAGAGCTGCGCCTGGCCAAGCCCGGATAAGAAGCGGAAGATCTTTGAGTTTTGCGAGAACGGCGCCAAGGCGGTCTCTGACGAGGGGACGAAGAAGCGGATCACGCCGGAGTTCTTCGCCCGGCATTCGGTAGCGGATCTAGCCGCGAATTCGGATTACTGGCTAAACCAGCAGGGGCGGTTGACCTCTCCCATGGTGAGGCGCAGCAACGCGACCCACTATGAGCCCATTTCCTGGCCTGAAGCCTTTACCCTGATCGCGGACGAGCTGAATAGTCTCGATTCGCCAGACCAGGCTTGCTTCTACACCTCTGGCAAGACCACCAATGAGCCCGCGTTTCTTCTACAGCTGTTTGCCCGTCAGCTGGGCACCAACAATCTCCCTGATTGCTCCAACATGTGCCATGAATCCTCGGGAGTCGCCATGACGGAGACGCTCGGCGTCGGCAAGGGAGTAGCGACGCTCGAAGACATGGAGAGTACGGAGCTCATTTTTATCTTCGGCAACAATCCGGGTACCAACCATCCGCGGATGCTGACCTCGTTGCAGAAGGCAAAGGACCAGGGCGCTAAGATCATCGCCGTTAATCCTCTCCCCGAAGTCAGCCTGATGCGGGTGACGAACCCTAATCCGCAAGATTATTCCAATCCCCTCGAGCTGCCCTTTGCGCTGCTGGGCAAAGGCCAGGCGCTTGCCAACCTGTATCTTCCGGTCCGGGTGAATGGCGATGTAGCTGCGATCAAAGGCATTCTGAAGGATCTTTTCGAGCGTGAGCGAGATGGACGGCCCTCAGCGATTGACCACGACTTCATTCAAACCTACACCGAGGGCTTCGCAGAGCTGCATCGCGACGTGGAAGCGGCAAGCTGGGAAGAAATCGAAGAGGAAAGCGGGCTGACGCGAAGCCAGTTGCATGCGGCCGCCGATATGTATGCCGCATCGAAAAAGACAATATGCGCGTGGTGCCTGGGCGTTACCCAGCAGCGCAACGGCGTAGACAACGTCAATATGATCGTGAATCTTTTGCTGGTTGGCGGCCATATGGGACGCTCCGGTGCGGGCACCGTTTGTGTCCGTGGCCATTCGAACGTGCAGGGCGACCGCACGATGGGCATCTGGGAGCGTCCACCCAAACCTTTCCTCGCTGCGATGGGAAAGGAGTTTGGCTTTGAGCCACCTCAGAAATGGGGCTACGACACGGTGGAAACCCTGCACGCGATGTTCGATGGACAGATAAAAGTATTTTTTGCTATCAGCGGCAACTTCCTCTCGAATGTGCCGGACACGGTGTACAGCGCGCACGCGATGCAACGCTGCAAACTGACTGTTCACGTGTCAACCAAGTTAAATCGCTCTCACTTGATTACCGGGGAGCGTGCGTTGATCCTGCCTTGCCTTGGCCGCAGTGAGGAAGACATGCAGGCGAGTGGCAAGCAGTGGGTCACTGTCGAGGACTCGATGGGTATTATCAATCCTTCGCAAGGCTTTCTGAAGCCTGCTTCGGGGGAGTTGATGAGCGATGTGGCGATCATTGCCAATCTGGCGCACGCAACGTTGGGGTCTCGAACGGCCACCAACTGGCTTGGCTTTGCGACGGATTACAACTTGATACGAGATGGGATTTCCAAAGTGATCCCCGGATTTGAGAACTTTAACGCGCGACTTGCCGCGGAAAAATTCTTCTATCTACCCAACGCCGCGAAGCAGCGCGTTTTCAAAACCAGCTCTGGAAAGGCGAAGCTAAGCGTTTGTCCAATACCGAAGCATGACCTGAAGCCCGACGAATTTCTCTTGACCACCATCCGCAGTCACGATCAGTTCAACTCCACGGTCTATGGCCTGAATGACCGCTATCGGGGCGTCTTTGATGGCCGCCGGGTTCTTTTTCTCAACCCGCTTGATATGCAGGCACGCAATCTGCACGCCGGCCAGATCGTCGACATATACAGTCACTTTGAAGGAGAGGTTCGTAAGGCGCCCCG
>DASRRN010000579.1:0-12370 GCA_035695685.1 Acidobacteriaceae bacterium
GCCATTTTTTGGGGAGCCGGCCAGTGAAAAGATCTTTCGTGGCGCTGGCCTTGATCCTGGGAATGATGTCGTCGAGCGCCGGGGCCCAGGATGGGAGCGCTAAGGCGTCACGTCCACGAGTACTGATCTTGTATTCGCTGAATGTAGAAACGGATCACACGCTCTTCGCGCTGGACGCACTGCGATTTTTTGCGGCGCTGGCCGACAAGGACAACCTGGCGCTTGATGCCACGACGAACTGGGAAGATCTCAACGATACCAACCTGAAGAAGTACCAGCTGGTGGTGTGGCTCAACGAGTTCCCCCATAACCAGGCGGAGCGGGACGCCTTTGAGAAATATATGACGGGCGGCGGAGCCTGGCTTGGCTTTCACGTGTCCGCTTACAACGACAAGAACACCAAGTGGCCGTGGTTTATGACGTTTATCGGTGGAGGCGTGTTTGACGCTAACAGCTGGCCTCCTGTACCGGCGAAGCTGATCGTGGACGACAAGGCAAGCCCTGTCACACGGAATCTGCCAGAAACGTTTGTCTCGCCGACCAACGAGTGGTATCGCTGGAAGCCCAGCCCTCGGGCCGATAGCCATATTCATGTGCTGCTGACGCTCGATCCGGCGAACTATCCGCTAGGCATCAAGGGCCTGCTGACGTACGGTGATATTCCAGTGGTTTGGACGAATACGCAGTACAGGATGGTCTACATGAATATGGGCCATGGAGACAAGATATTCACCAGTCCGGTGCAGAACACTCTGATTGAGAATGCGGCGGAATGGCTGCTGTCGTCGCCTGGGCAAGTTAAGTGAGAACCGCAGATCTCTCCGTAGTCGAGAGATCTGCGGTTTTCACTTAAGGACTTCGATAGTGAACAGGATTTTTACTGCCTCGGTCTTGGTCCTCGGCCTGTCGGCGGGAGCGCCCGCGGCCCTGCATGCCCAGGGATGCAAGAGCAATCCGCTCCCTCGTCGTACTGATTGGCCCGTGTATGGCGGACAGGTTGAGGGTGACCATTATTCTTCGCTATCGCAAATCAATCGCGGCAACGTACAGAAGCTCAAAGAGGCATGGAAGTTCGATGCTGCCGAAGAGGGCGGACTGGAAACCAGCCCGATCGTTGTAGGGCGGACTCTCTTCGCCTACACCGCGTCGCAAAAGGTAATTGCGCTCGACGCCGCCAACGGTAAGCTGTTGTGGAAATTTGACTCCGGGATACACAGCACCCAACCGGCGCGTGGGCTTGCCTTTTGGAGCGACGGCCAGCATGGGCGCCTTCTGGCTGGAGTGATGAACTACCTCTATGCTCTTGATGCGACGACCGGCAAGGTGATTCCCTCTTTTGGCGAGCAAGGAAGAATCGATTTGCGGAAGGGCTTGCGGGGAGACTACCTTTCTCAATCCGTCGCCCTCACCACACCAGGCATCGTTTACCAGGATTTGATTATTGTTGGTGGCCGCAATCCGGAGACATATCCGTCTCCTCCTGGCGACATTCGCGCTTTCGATATTCGCACCGGTGGCCTTCGCTGGACTTTTCACACCATCCCTCATCCGGACGAATTCGGCTACGCCACCTGGCCTGCCGACGCTTGGAAAACTGCGGGCGCGGCAAACAACTGGGCGGGGATGGCGCTGGACGAACAACGCGGCATCGTTTATGTGCCGACCGGGTCCGCGGTCTTCGATTTTTACGGGGCAGACCGGGTAGGCGACGATCTCTTCGCAGACACTCTGCTTGCGCTCGATGCCAAGACGGGGAAGCGCCTTTGGCACTTTCAGGGGGTCCATCATGATATTTGGGATCGTGATTTTCCGTCTCCCCCGGCATTGGTCTCGGTAAAACATAACGGCAGTTGCGTTGACGCGGTCGCGCAAATAACCAAGCAGGGCTACTTGTATTTATTCGATCGCAGTAGCGGTAAGCCACTCTTTCCCATCGAGGAACGTCCTTACGCTCCGAGTGATGTTCCGGGGGAAGTTGCTTCGAAGACCCAGCCCGCACCAACAGTGCCGGCGCCGTTTACGCGGCAGATCCTCAGCGAGGATCTGCTGACCACGCGTACGCCGGAAGCGCATGAAAAAGCGGTGAAGGAGTTCGCCACGTTTCGTAGCGGGGGTCAGTTTCTGCCCATCGGCCTCAACCAGGAAACGGTGGTCTTTCCCTGTTTTCTGGGCGGCGCCGAATGGGGAGGGCCAGCCGTGGATCGGACGCGCGGCGTGATCTACGTGAACGCAAATGAGGCGGCGTGCGTTCTTGGCCTCACTGAGAACCGGCCGACCGCGAGTACCGGTGAAAGGATCTACCACAATCAATGCAGCCTGTGTCACGGCAAGGATCTCGCCGGTTCGCCCCCGCTGTATCCTTCCCTGGTCGACGTGGAGAAACGTCTATCGCCCGAGCAGATCGAAACCAAAATCGCAGAGGGTGGCGGACGTATGCCCTCTTTTCCTAACCTTCGCGATGCCCACCTGCAAGCACTCATCCAGTTTCTGACCAAACAGAGGAAGACAAGTGCTAAAGACGCCGACGAGGGAGGGATCTACTCCGCCGCGGCGGACGGCACCACGATGAAGTACGAGGTGACGGGATCGCGGGATTTTTTGGATGCCGAGGGTTACCCGGCAATCACTCCACCGTGGGGAACGCTGAATGCGATCGACCTGAACACGGGCCGCTATTTGTGGAAGATTCCTTTCGGCGAATATCCGGAACTTGTTGCCAAGGGGATAACGAATACCGGATCAGACAATTATGGAGGGCCGATCGTCACGGCGGGAAATCTCCTGTTTATCGGTGCGACGGCCTACGACAAGAAATTCAGAGCTTTCGACAGCAGGACTGGAAAGGTGCTTTGGGAAACGGTCCTTCCCTTTGCGGGCACCGCAACGCCCGCGACCTACATGGTCGAAGGCAGGCAGTACGTGGTGATTGCCAGCGGAGGGAGCCAATTCACAAAGGGCCCCACCGGCAGCGCATACGTCGCGTTCTCTCTACGGTGAGTTTTGTCTAAAGTTGCATCCGTAGCTTGTAGCGGGTCAGGACAGCGGATATTCCCAAGATCACAAGGGTAAATACCAAGGACTGCAACACCCCCTGCCAGCCATGCCCCCATGGGTTTAACCACGCCAGGCTACCAAGAGTCACGAAGAAGAGGTCAGGCAACAGGTAAGTGAGAAGGGTATTGGATCCTGCGGGTTTAACAAGCGCGGCCCAAAGGACATGCTTCTTTACGTCGCAAATCCAATACAAGGCAAGGAACGCTAGAGTCGCGGCGCCCGCGGAGTAAAGACCCCAGGTGGGAGTGGCGCGTATTTTGGAGATTCCCAGCGGGGTTAGCAGCCAGCCGGCCAGGAAGAGAGCAGCGGCAAAAACGATCGCCCACAGAGCTTTCTGCTTTGGCGTGGCGGCCAGGGTATCGCTGAGGAAGATCGTGGATGTAACGATGCCGGCCATGGTGAGCAGGCAAAAACAACCTGTGTTCCAGGGCCAGAAGTAGTAGGGCAGCTTCGCACTGAAAGTAATCCAGTGTGCCAGCGACACCGCGTTCAACGTGACCAGGCAAACTAACCATGCGAGCGGAGACCAGCGCCAGCGCCGCGTGGGAATGTAGAGGATAGAGACGGCCAGGTAGGTCCAGCCGATTAGTCCGAGAATCTCCCAGTAACCGAAATCGAGCCATGCGGCGTGACCGTCTTTGCCCACCCGGCGAAAGATGGCGAACATGGCAGCCATCAACACCAATCCTGCCAACTTCATCGCTTTGAAGAGAGTTTTGTGTCTATTAGACCGGGGATAAATATTCCAAAAGAGGATTGCTCCGAGGAGGGTAAGGAGCAGCCAGATGTTGCCACTGACACCCGTGAGATGAGCGTCCACTTTTTCCCCATTTGCCAGCGCTATGCCCAGGACGACGAGGGCAAAGGAGCGGGCGAGGATGTGGCCCCACAGGCGAGCCATACCGCTGGCTTTGGATAGCCGATGGCGGACGGAGAGCGGAAGAGATATGCCGACAATAAAGAGGAAGAATGGAAAGACCATGTCGACGTATGTCATCCCATTTACATTTCCGGGAAGATGATAAGTCCACCAGGGAAGGTCTTTGACTCCGCCGACATCGTTCACGAAGATCATGACCAGGATGGTCAGGCCGCGAAAGATATCAACCGAGGCCACCCTGGGTTGAACGGCCGTAGAAGGCGCGACCATCTCGCGTTGAGCTCCGTAGGGCAAAACATCGGCGTTTGCGATGGCCATAGGTCAGTGCCTTCCAGTAGCGTTGGCGGTCTGACTACCGGGCGACGGCGCCAGGCCCCGATTTATGGTGTTGAGGAGCACATGCTCTGCAGTATCGCTCAAATAGTCCCAAAACATGATGCCACCCAGATGATGTGTACGGACATATTGGCATTTTGCGGCGATAGATTCGGGATCCTCATAGGATACGAATGTGCGGGTGGCGGAGTTATACAGGTAGGGAGCCGATGCGACACTATCCCAGTAGCGGACGTAGCCGTTGCTGAGGAACGTTTGGGCGATGTCGTGATACGTTGCCCAAACGGTAGCGTTTTTACCCGGCTGATACAGCCCATGATTGGTATCCCCGACGTCTGCCCATGCTCGGCCGTAAAACGGTACCCCCAGGATCAGCTTGTGGGCGGGAACGCCGGCCTGCTCAAACAGTTTGACGGAAGCGTCGGCAGAGACATGCTTTGGATCCGCAGGATTCGTATAAAGCGGCGCATGGTGGCCGGTGAGGGCGTCTGATGACGACTCGTAGTAGTCGTAGCTCATCAGGTTGACCGAGTCCACATAACGCTGGACATGGCTCATCTCCGTATGGGAGATGAACTCGGCTGAAGCGCCCGCGGCGATCGAGGTGACCAGGTGGCGGCCAAGCAGTTTTTCTTCGGCATCGAATCGGTTGCGCAGCTCTTTCAGGAAGAGAGTGTAGTTTTGCTTGTCTTCCGGGCGAAAGACATTCCCATTCCCGACAGATCCCGGATATTCCCAATCGACATCGAGGCCATCCAGTTGGTGATCGCGGACAAACTGGATGACGCTATCGATAAAAACTTTTCGGCTGGCCGCTGTCAGCACCATGTCGGAGAAAGCTCCGGACCATGTCCACCCTCCAACGGAGACCACGATTTCCAGCGCAGGATTCTGCTGTTTCAGGTTGTGTAAGACTTGGAAATTCTCGCGGTCGTGGGCGAAGCCTTCGACCATCTTTCCGTTCTCGATATTGGCGAAAGCATAGTTGACCCGGGTAAGTGAGCCGGCGATGACCTCGTTCGGGGCCAGGACCGCATCCTTTGCAAACACATAAGCAACGATTGCTTTCCTGGTGGTGGGAGTGCGGGCAAAAGAAAAGGGCGCAAATGCCAGGTAAAGAAGTAGAGCCGCAGCAAAGATGCGGAAAGCGTTGGTCATGAATCTGCGGCCCTCTCTTAACAACAAAAGCCAGGCTCTTAGGCAGCCGATTGTTGCTATGACCTAAGGGCTGGGGAGCAAAACGGAGGGGATCATCTCAAGTGCAATCGCAATCGCTCCCCAAAGTACAGAGGTTTTCCCAAGTTTGCCGGGGCCTATTTTCGTTACGGCAAACTCACTCTCCTGAAGCTGCTTCTGCACTGCACTGATGAGCGTGGGATGGCTACCCACTTCCCCCTCCAGCAAAATCAGGCCAGGATTCAGGATGAGCGAGAGGTTGACAATGATATCTGCAACAATGCCGGCTCGATGCTGGACGATCTTTTCCGCGCGGGCATCCCCCGCCTGCGCCAGGTTCAACACCCCCAACGCATCGATCTTGCCTTGTTCGCCGTTGGCATCCTGGCCGGTCTTCTTTGTCGGCGCGTGCCAGCTCTCGAGAATGCTGGCGCTGGTCAGCACCGTTTCGAGCTCGCCAAACTCGTGCAGGGTGGGGCGGCGGCGCGATGTATTGGGTAAGCGAAGGTATCCTATTTCCCCTGCGGACCACTGCGAACCATGGTAGATCTGACCTCCCAGTACGATGCCCGCGCCCACATTGGGGCCGATATGAATCAGGATGAATGTTTCCTCCGCCTGCGCGGCGCCGCAATAGCGCTCCCCCTGAGCGGCGAGATTGGTATCGTTCTCAATGATGACCAGGCACTCTACGATCTTGCTCAGCTTGGCGCGCAAGGGGACGGAGCGCCAGTTTTCCAGGGTGCTGATGGACAGCACGATACCCTCATCCACATTCGTAATGGCAGGTACGCCCACCACCACAGCGAGCAGTTGTTCCCGCTTCTTCTTGTGCTTGCGCAGCAGGCGCCGCACTTCCTCGCCGATGGAAATGCAAATGGCGTCAGGGGTCGTTTTTTGGCCGGCTAGCGAGATCTCATGGGTGTCCAGTTCGAGGCCGTTCAGGTCTGCAAGCAGGAACGAAAGGCTGTCAGCGGTAATCTTCACCGCGAGTACGCATCCGCGTTCCGCCTTGAACGCGATCATATCGGGAGGCCGGCCCCCGTTGGACTCTCCCTCGCCGAGGGGTTTGATCAGGCCGGCTGACAAGAGGTCGCCCACCACGTTGGTGATGGTGGGAGCACTGAGACCTGAGGCGCGCACCAGGTCCGCTTTTGAACACGAACCGCTTTCGCGCAGGAGTTTGAGTACCCGGAGCGCGTTGGTATGGCGTAGAAGTGAGGGCCTGCCGACCGAAATAGATTCGTTCTTCAATGAAAACCGACTTAGAGTCCGGAGGAAGGTTAACGCGCCATTCCTGTAGTGCCGGGCGTACCTTTATACCATCTATGAAAATCAGAGACGGCAGAGCTGGCGAAGCGGTGCACGGATCATTGTAACTAAAGTTAATGAAGTGTGCTACGATTCACAAACCGCGTTCGCGCCGGCGAGGAATTGACAACTGATGAGAGCCTTCCTGTGTGGTCTGATCGCATTCTGTACTCTTAGCGCTTCACTCTGTGGCCAAAACAGAACACCGCAACATCCGCTCGATGCTCTCACCACGGAAGAATACTGGACGGTCCACGACGTTCTTAAGCAGAGCGGCCATCTGACGGATAAAACGCTTTTTTCGAGCTTGCTGCTGCACGAGCCGGCCAAGGAAAGGGTACTTGCCTGGAAGCCCGGCGATACCATCCCTCGCGAAGCCGATGTGATCCTGGAGGACGGGGGCAAGACCATTGAGGCCCGGGTCGACATCGTGACACGGAAGCTTGAGTTCTGGAACGAGATTGCCGGCGTGCAGGCGCCCATTACCGAGTCCGAGCTTGACACCATGAATGATGTGGTCAAGAAAGACCCGCGAGTGATCGCCGCACTCAAGCGCCATGGGGTGACTGATTTATCCGGAGTGCGCTGTGAGCCTATCCCGATCACCTGGATGATCTTTCCCGAACAGGAGAAGGGCCGCATCGGTTTTGGCGATTGCACCGATTCGCACGGTGTGTATCATCCCTGGGGCCGCGCCATTGAAGGGGTCTATATCCTCGCGGATCTGACGAGTGAGAAGGTCTTGAAGGTTATCGACAACGAGCCTGTCCCGATGTCTCAATCTGACATCAACTACGAGGTGGGAGACGCTATCCCAAGACCTGGCACGAAGCCATTGCTTGTGACCCAGCCTATGGGCCCCAGCTACAGCATCGACAAGGGCGAGGTGGTATGGCAGAACTGGCACTTCCGCTTTCGCCTTGATCCCCGGGTTGGGCTAGTCATCAACCTGGTGCACTACCAGGATGGGGACCGGCTTCGGTCGGTGATGTATGAGGGTTCGCTCTCGGAAATGTATGTGCCCTACATGGATACCGACGAAGGCTGGAATTCGCGCGCCTTTGTGGATGCGGGAGAATTTTTGCTTGGCGGCCTGATTAAGCCCGTGGGCTCCGACGATTGCCCACCCAACGCACAATACTTTACCGGCCTGGTGCCTTCCGACGCAGGCGCCCCGGTGCTTAAGCCGCAGCTGGCATGCCTATTCGAACGGACTGGCGACGGTCCGGCGTGGAGGCACCTCGAAGGTGAGGTGATCAGCGGGCGGCCCAGCCGTCAACTGGTGCTACGCACGGCCGCCGTTGCGGGCAACTATGACTATCTGCTCGATTGGGTATTCCAACAGGATGGGACCATTCGGGTTGCGGTCGGCGCCACGGGTATTGTTGAGACCAAAGGCGTGAAGGAGCAAACGATTGCAATGAGTGATAGCCCGGGCAAACTGGAGCACGGCACACTGGTCGCTCCCAACCTGCTGGCTGTCAATCACGATCACTATTTTTCTTACCGGTTGGATCTTGATGTGGATGGCACGGCTAACAGCTTTATGGTTGACCGCCTGGTGCAGGAGCATCTTTCCGGGCGTTCGCGCAAGACCATTTGGGCGGCGCAGTCATCGATCGCCCATAAAGAGAAGGATGCCATCCTCGATCTTGACATGCGTAATCCGTCCATGTGGCGTTTCATTAATCCCACCCAGCACGATGCTCGCGGTTACCCAACCGGATGGGAGATCATGCCCGGGGCTACGGCGGTCTCCAGTATCTCCAATGATGATCCGGCGCAGCGGGTGGGGGCTTTTTCCGGGCATCAGATGTGGGTTACGCCCTATAGCCCGGATGAGCGCTATGCTGCCGGCACTTATGTCACTAACAGCGAGGGCCTTCGCGGACTGCCCGAATGGACCAAGGCGAATCGCTCCATCGAGAACACGGATATTGTTGGTTGGTACACGCTAGGATTCCACCATGTTGTCCGGCTGGAAGACTGGCCGGTGATGCCAACGTTGTGGCATGACTTTCTGATCCGCCCGGTCAACTTTTTCGATCAAAATCCTACCTTGACTTTGCCTCATGAACCATAGGCCCGCACGTTTGGGAGGTAGTGGGTGCCGGGTTGAGAGAACAGCAGGTCCCTCCACTGCGCTACCCCGGATTTCCTGTGGACCTTGGTGGCGTTGGCTGATCTCATGCGCCTTTCCTTAAGAGAAAGGCGCACACGCGGCTTTGTCCAGTGCTGCGTGGCAGGAAATCCGGGTACGCTTCGGTCGGGATGACAATTCTGTTGTAGGAGGAGGCTTCCAGCAGCAAGTCGTCGAAGTCAAGAAAAAATTGTCATCCCGACCGAAGCGTAGCGCAGTGGAGGAACCTGCTGTTTCTAGGCCCGGTGACGCTACTGTTCCATGACCCCATATTGGAAGCGCGGAGGTAGCCGGCAACCTGTGCGCTCGACCATGGCGAGAGTGAGCGCCTGAGGGACCAGCAGAGAGGTGATGCCCTCCCAGGGCTCTGGGACCGCTTCGATACGGACTGGAAACAATTTTTCCTCAGCGTTGTGCTCCTGGCTTGAAACCAGGACCACTTTGCCGCCGCGACGGTTACATTCGTGGGCCAGCTTGACGCCGAGTTCGGCGGTGTGGCCCAAGGCAAAGATGATGGCCACGTGAGTCGCATCCACATCAAGATTAGGCCCGTGTTTGAAGCCGGCACCGGTGTGCGCCGCGGCACGAGTCCCGCTCATTTCGCGGATGCAGAGTGCGCTCATGAAGGCTCCGCCGTAAGCCGCGCCGCGGCCGACGACTTCAATGTTTGCCGCACCGCGGCAGAACATTTCGAGATCACTGCGCATGGCAAAGATTGGATCCAGATGAGCAGAGAAAACGGCGGCCGCGTGCTCGGCCTCCTGCTTCCATGGACGGCCGACCATCTCAGAAGCGGCAATGATGGCGGCGGCGGTTGCGTTGGTGTAGGTCTTGGTGGCGTTGCCGTACTCCGGTCCCGCCAGGATGGGGAGCTTGTTTTTAGCCAGACGCCAACAGGTGCTCGCAGCGTTGTTACAAATCAATCCAAGCGCCCGGTCTCCCCCTCTTCTGAAGAGCTCGACCAATTCCGCACTCTCCCCGGAAGTGGTGAGCAGGATGGAGAGGGCGGCATCGTCCCAAACGGTGGTTGCGTAATGCAGCCATTCTCCGGCATCGACACTGAATGCAGGCCGCCCGTGCGACTGCAGCAGAATCGACCCGCTTATGGAAGAGCAATACGATGCTCCCATTCCGATAAACAGGACGGGCCCTTTTTTCGCAGCCAGGTCACGAAACTTCTTCAACTCAGCCTGGATCGAAGAATCACCGGCGTACGCCTGAAGCAGCTCGCAAAGCCGTTCCGGTTGCTGCCGGCACTCGATTTCCAGGATTTCGGTTCCTGTCGCGGTGAGCAGTTCCCTGGCTGGCTCGACGCCACCAACCCAGCGCGGCGTTTCTTTTCTGTTATCTTCCATGTTACCTTCCCCGGTTACTCTAAATGATCGACTTTGTTAGAAAAGATTCATTAAAAAGATGCCCAAAATTAGGTAGAAAGTCGTCCAGATAAAGGTATCATTCGATAGGTGAAATGTAAGTGAACGAGCCAACCGCGGTCTCGCCGCACGTGAATCAGGCGTTCATCCGAAGAGTCTCTTTCATCGCTGGATTGGGAGGCATTCTTTACGGCTTTGACATGGGTGTCATCGCCGCCGCCTTGATCTATGTGCGCGACTCGTTCCATCTTTCGACAGTGATGCAAGAGGTCCTGGTGATCGCGGTGCTGATCGGAGTGTTGATCGGCGCGCTTGTTGGGGGCGCCGTCGCCGACCGAATCGGCAGACGCAAAACGCTGGTATGGGGAGCGATCCTTTTCATTCTCGGGTCGATACTCGCGCCGTTATCTCCGAATGTCTATGTGTTGTTCGTTGCCCGCACTCTGCTCGGGATTGCGGTCGGCTTCACTTCGGTGACAGCGCCGGTATATGTCTCCGAGCTCGCTCCCCCGCAATCGCGGGGGATGCTCATTGGTTTGTACCAATTCGCTTTGACCTCGGGTATTGCCTTGGCGGACCTTGTGGGTTATTGGTTTGCCGCATCGCAGGGATGGCGATGGATGTTCGCTTTCGGGCTCGTCCCCGCGGTCCTCTTTCTCTTCATGGTGCTTACTGTACCCGAGAGTCCCCGATGGCTGTTCGCGCAGAACAGGTTGGCTGAAGCGCAATCCGTGCTCAAGTCGTATACAGATGAGGCGGGTGCGACGCTGTTGCTGGAAGACATTCGCGTCAGCCTGATGACTAAAATGGAGCGCCGCTGGAGCGCGCTTTGGAGTCCGGCAGTGCGCGGCTCGCTCTTGATCGCCGCGGGCTTTATGGTCCTGATCCCGGCTACGGGTATCAACGCCATCCTCTATTACGGCCCGCAGATATTTTCGCTCGCCGGCATCGGTTCGAATAAGAGCGCGATTTTCGCCACGCTTCTGGTGGCCATTACCAATGTGCTGGCGACCGTGATTGCTCTCGTCCTGGTGGATCGTCTGGGCCGTAAGCCTCTTCTTTACGCAGGTCTCGGGGGCATGACGGTCGCGCTGTTTGTGCTTTCGTTTTGCTTTCACCAGCAGGCGCAGCTTGGACCGTCGCTGGGCAGAATCGCCACCGCCTGCCTGATGTTTTTCATCACCTGCTATGCCTTCAGTATCGGTCCGATCGCCTGGATCATCGTCTCTGAAGTCTTCCCCTTGCGGGTACGCGGGCGAGGGGTTGCCGCGGCGACACTAAGTTTTGGCGCCTCAAATTTTCTGGTCTCGCTTACCTTTCTGTCTCTCCTCAAAGCCGCAGGTACTTCGCTCACCCTTATCATGTACGGGGCATTTTGCATCCTGACGCTGTTCTTTGTGCGCTTTGTGATTCCAGAGACCAAAGGCCGTGAGCTGGAAAGCATTAGCGCGAGGCAAAGTGCGGTATCGCCGTAACGCATAGAATCAGTAGGGGCCGGCAGTGCATCCATGAGTATCCGAGGTTAGTGAGTCGATGTTGCAACAGAGACCCTTCCGTGGCAGTGGGAATTCGCAGGAGATTGAACCGGGCTATGTCGTGGGGGCTGACATAGGGGGCACCAGCCTGCGCCTTGCGCTCGCTGGTATGGATGGCAACGTTCTGGCTAAGTGGAGGGTTTCGACTGCAGGCATTCGTGACCCGCACGTCGTGGTGGGCCTGATTCACGAAGGCGTGGAAGATCTGCTGCGGGAAAACGGTATTACGCGCGACTCGCTTCGTGCGATTGCCGCCGGCGCGCCCGGCGTAACGGATGTAGAAGAGGGAGTCGTGATTGCCACTTCCTATCTCATGGGGTGGCGCGACGTTCCCTTGCGCGCATTGCTGGAGGCCAGGCTGGGTGTTCCGGCAGCGGTTGAGAACGATGTGAATACCGCGGCCATCGCGGAGCACCAGATCGGCGCCGGCCAGGGAATACGCGACTTCGTCTTTATCGCAGTCGGCACAGGAATTGGCGCCGGCATTGTGCTCAACGGAAAACTTTTTCACGGGATGAACTGGTCTGCGGGAGAGATCGGTTACATGCTTGTCCCCGGCGTTTCG